>CAZLEC010000013.1:0-21067 GCA_964558245.1 uncultured Burkholderiales bacterium
GATCGCGACGCTCTTCCGGCTCGCGCTCAACGTGTCGGTCACGCGGCTCGTGCTGTTGCACGCGTACGCCGGCAGCGTGATCGAATCGTTCGGCCACTTCGTGGTGGGCGGGTCGGTCATCGTCGGGTTGGTGATCTTCCTCATCCTCATCGTGATCCAGTTCATCGTGATCACGAACGGCGCCGGTCGCGTCGCGGAAGTCGCGGCCCGGTTCACCCTCGACGCGATGCCCGGTAAGCAGATGGCGATCGACGCCGACCTCAACTCCGGCTTGATCAACGAGACGGAGGCCAAGCGCCGCCGCAAGGAGATCGCCGACGAGGCCGACTTCTACGGCGCGATGGACGGTGCTTCCAAGTTCGTGAAGGGCGACGCGATCGCGGCCATCGTGATCGTGTTGATCAACCTGATCGGTGGCTTCGCGGTCGGGATCCTGCAGAAGCACATGTCGTTCGGCGACGCGGTGTCGAAGTACAGCCTGCTCACGGTCGGCGACGGGCTGGTCGCCCAGATTCCGGCGCTGCTCATATCGCTGTCGTCGGGCCTCATCGTGACCCGCGCCGCGACCGAGAGCGACCTCGGTACCGACCTCCTCCACCAGTTCACGCGCCACAAGCGGACCATGCAGCTCGCGGGCGGCGCCATGTGCGTCATCGCGATCGTGCCGGGACTGCCGAAGGTGCCGTTCATCCTCGTGGGTGGGCTGCTGCTCGTGCTCGCGGCGCGGCTGCCCAGCGACGAGCAGATCCTCGCCGACGCCGCGAAGGCCGAAGCCGTGCCCGAAGAGGTGCCGCTTTCGCCCGACGCACCGGAGCGCATCGCGACCGACATGCGGGTCGAGCCGCTCGAGCTCGAGATCGCCTTCGACCTCGTCGACCTCGTGGACGCGAGCAAGGGCGGCGACCTGCTCGACCGCGTGCGCGCGCTCCGGCGCAAGCTCGCGCTCGAGCTCGGCATCGTGATCCCGCTCGTGCGTACACGCGACAACATGGAGCTGCCGTCGAGCACCTACGCGATCCGCGTGCACGGGGTGGAGGTCGGGCGCGGCGACGCTCCCCAGAACCACGTGCTCGTGCTCGGCGACGACCAGCCGGGCCTGCCGGGCACTCCGACGCGCGAGCCGGTGTTCGGTCTTCCCGCGCGTTGGGTGCCGATCGAGTTCCGCCACCAGGCCGAGGTGACCGGCGCGACCGTGGTCGATCGGGCATCGGTCATCACCACCCATCTCGCCGAGGTCGTGCGCCGCAACGCGGGCCGCCTCCTCGGGCGCCAGGACGTGAAGTTGCTCATCGATCTCGCGAAGCAGACCGACCCGGTCGTGATCGACGAGCTCAACGGCGCCAACATCACCGCCGGCGAGATCCAGCGCGTCCTCCAGTCGCTGCTCGACGAGGGGGTCGGCATACGCGACCTCGTTCGGATCTTCGAAGTCGTGTCCGAACGCTCGCGCGTCACGAAGGACCTGGAACAGATCGTCGAGGCCTGCCGCACCGCGCTCGGGCCCGCGATCTCCGCGTCGCACGCTCGCGACGGTCGGCTCCCGGTGATGACCCTCGAGCCGATCATCGAGCACTCGCTCGCGGAGGCGCTGCGTACGAGCGAGCGCGGCACGTACCTCGCGCTCGATCCGCAAATCGCGGAGCAGTTGGCGACGGCCGTCGCGCGCAGCGCACAGGAGGCCGAGATGAAGGGCATCGAGCCGGTGCTCGTCTGCTCGACGCAGCTGCGCGCCGCCCTGCACCGGTTGCTGCAGGCGGCCGCGCCCCGTCTCCCAGTTCTCGCGTACACCGAGCTCGGCGCGCAGCTCGAGCTCGACACGATCGCGGTGGTGAACCTTGGCCAGCCAGCAGCAGTTTGAGGGGCCGGTCCTCGAGGACCTGCTCGAGCGCGTTCGCAACGAAGTCGGTCCCGACGCGCGGATCGTCGCCGCCAACCGGATCCGCAAGGGCGGCGTCGGTGGGTTCTTCGCGAAGCAGGCCTTCGAGGTGCTCGTCGAACCCGGTGACGACACGCCCGAAACGAGCACGACGCACGAGCACTACGGCGAGCCGGTGATCGGGCCCGAATCGCCGTCGCGCGAGAGCGCGCCCGTCGCCGCGATCACCAGCGCGGCACTGGTGCCGGTGCGGTCCGAGAGCCGGGCGCCCACCTCGATCCTCGAGCTCGCCGACGCCGTGAGCGACGACGAGCGCAACGAGGTCATCGACCTCGTCGAGGAGCGCACTGTCTCGACGGAGTCGCGCGACTTCGCCCAGGTGCTCGACCGCTTCAGCCGGTCGATCGACGCCACGCCCGAAGAGCTCGCCCGGGACACCGAACCAAAGGTCGAGTCGCGCCGCGGGCACGAGGAGATCGACCTCCGCACGACGGACCTCGCCGCGAGCGCGGCACCGAGCGTCGCGCCGGCGGCCCCGACGCCGCTCCCGACCGAACCGGGCGAGCCCGCCCCACGCGTGTCCGACCACGTCGACGATGACGACGACTCCATCGACGTCGTCACGACACTCGACCCACCGCCGACACCGCGGCGGGCCCGTCAGGTCGCGTCGGCGGCCGAGGTGATCGATCGTTACGAGACGCGCTTGTCGAAGCTCGGGCTGCCGGCCCGCCTCATCCCTCGCGGTGTGGCGCAACCCGCCTTGAAGGGCGCGCTCGTCGAGTCGTTGACGCAGCTCCCGCCGGCGCCCAACGTCCCCGCCGGGCTCGGGGTCGTGGTCGCGACCGTCGGGATCGGCGCGACGCCGGTGCTCCTCGCCCGCGACCTCGCCGCCGAGCTCGGGCTCGATCCCGACGACGTGATGCTGGCCACCCGCGAACCCCTCGGTGGTGGCGTGCCGGCGTGGTTGCAGATGTGCGACGCAGGAACCGCGCAGGAACGCCGTCGGAGCTGGCGGCGCCGGACCCGCCCGACGATCGTCGCGTGCAGCCTTCCGCCGGTGGGGCGCGGCCTGCGCTGGGCGCGTGAGATCCTCGACAACCTCGAGCCGACCGTGACCTGGGCGATCGTCGACGCCGGCACGAAGCGCGAGGACATCGCGTTTCGGGTCGACCAGCTCGGCGGTGTCGACGTGCTCGCGCTCGACGGACTCGACGACACCGTGAGCCCGGCCGCCGTGCTCGAGCTCGGCATCCCCGTGGGCCGGCTCGAGCAGGAGCACGCATCGCCGCTCACCTGGACCGAGCTGTTCCTGGAGCGCATGTCGTCATGAGACGACCGTCGGTCGATCCCGCGTTCACGTTCGCGCTCAGCCTCGTGCTGTCGCTGCTGCTGTGCGCGCCGACGTTCATGAACATGATGCACGGCACCGTCGACGTGACCCAGGGCGGCATCCGTTACCTGGTCGCGCTCGCGATCTCGTGGTGCGGGGTGCACGGCGTCGCGACACTCGTGGCCGGGTACGCCAGCCAGTCACGCCGACCGGTGCCACCGCGGCCGCCTGCGGTCGCGATGCCGCGCCGCCGCCACGACGAATCCGACGACAGCGCACCCCAGGCCGACGCCGCCTGAGTCAAGACAGGCCGACGCCGCCTGAGTCAGGCCGCGGTCGAGCGGTCGCGTTGTTCGCGGGCCGACTTCTGGCGACGCCGCACGAGCCGGTGGCGTTCGACGGCTGTCAGACCGCCCCAGACACCGTCGGGCTGATGGGTCTCGATCGCGTACTCGAGGCATTGCTCGGCGACGGGACAGGCCGCGCAGATGGCCTTCGCCTCGAAGCCGCCGTTCTCGGAGACAGGAAAGAACACCGACGTATCGGCGCCCTTGCAGGCGGCGTCGGAGAAGAAGTCGGCGGGCGGGGAGCTGGCGGTACCGGACATGATCGGCCTAACGCCTCTCCGCGCCGGGTCATTCCCGGGCCGAGTGCGGTGAGGCCCCGGGGTCGCCGACCAGGTCGTGCGTCGGTACCTCCGGCTCCCCCGGCCGGTCGCCGGCGCCGATTCCCGGGTCCGTGGAGGCTCGGAACCGGCCGAGGAGGCGCTTGCGCCGGGGCCACAAAACGAGCCCGAGGAGGGTCAGCCCTCCGATCGTGACGAGGATCGGATAGTGCGAGTACGACTTGTAATGGAAGGCGATCACATGCCGGCCGGCCGGCACCTCGACGCCGACGAGACTCGGGGCGATCATCACCGGCTTCTGCTTGATCCCGTCGACGGTCACGGTCCAGCGCGGGTCGAACGACTCCTTGAGCAGCACCCCGGCGGTGCGATTGGCCTGCACGGTCGCGTAGAAGAGCCCGTTCTCCTTGTCGTTGCCCTGCTTGATCACGGTGCCGGGTGATCCCGCGGGCTGTACGTCGCCGCTGACCGTCGGCGGCGCGGCGGGCGCGCCGTTGAACGCGACCGACGGGTACTCGTTGTGCATCGCGAGATCGGAGTAACGGAAGTTGTACGACTCGCTGCCGATGTCGGTGCGGTTGGAGGTCTCCGAGCCCATCACGTCGATGACTTGGAAGTAGCCGCTCGTGTCGACCTTGTAGAGCCGGTGCCGGCCTTGCGAGTCGAGCAGCGTGGCGGGAACCGGGGGCGACATGGTCTCCGGCAGGATCATGTACATCATGTTCATGATCTGGTACTGCGCCGGGTCGCCGTCGGCGAAGGTCGCGTCGACGTCGGTCGACAGCGACTGCACGGTTCGGAACGGGTAGCCGATCGAATCGGCGTCGTAGTCCTCGACCTCTGCGAAACCCTGCACTGACCCGATGGTGTAGTACGACCCCCAGTTGGCCCGCGTCCCGGCGTAGATACGGCCGCCGCCGAGCTTCTCTGCCTCTTTGACCAACTTCGCGAAGCCGACGCCGTCGGTCTCCTCGTACTTCCGTTGATCCGGAATGAAGGTCGAGTCGCGCAGGTCGTAGTGGGCTCGTTCGGTCCACGCCGGGGCGAGGATGCCGACGAACGCGACCGTCACCGCGGTCCAGACGACGATCGGCTTCGCCGCCGAGCGTTGGATCAGACCGATCCCCTTGGTCAATGCGAAGCCCGCGAGGCGAGCGAGCGCGACGAGACCGACGCCGGCGAAGAAGATGCCCGCGAGATCGACGCCCGACATGAACCGGTGCATCTGGAGATCGCCGTTACCAGGCAGGAGGTTCACGACCGAGCGGACACCCCAGGTCGCGCGGCCGAAGAACAAGAGGAGGCTGAACGTCCAGATGCCGAGGAGCGCGCGCGCGGCCTCCGAACGCTGCGCGCGGAGGACGCACACCACGAAACCGACGGCCAGGAGCAACGAGAAGATCGGGAAGCGGCCGTGGTCGAAGAGCTCACCCCTGAACAACCAAGGGAGGATCTTTGCGGCGCCGTACGAGTCGTCGAAGAACTTTCCCTTGTAGAGCTCCGATTGCGCCGCGTAGTTGCGGTCGGCGAGCAGAGGAACGAGCACCCACGCGGCGGTGACGAGCCCCCCTATCGCCACCACCGCCGCGCGTCCGATCCTGCGGAAGAACCCCCGGCGCGCGAGCAGCACCCAGACACCGATCGACAGCACCGCGAGGTAACCGGTCATGAGATGGGTCGCGATCGTGAGCGCGAGCACCCCCGCGGCCGGCGCGTACCACTTTCCGCCCTTGTTGACGGCTCGCCACGTGAGACCCCAGACCAACGGGAGCAGCCACATGCCGAACAGCTGGGTGTACACGCCGAGGCCTTGCCACGTGTAGCTGCCGTGCTCGTAGCCGTATCCCGTGATGCTCACGATGAGCGGGGAGACGAGCGCGGCCGCGGCCGCGGGCCATCGCTCCAAGCTCAGCAGGCGCGCGCCGAGGTACACGGAGATCGGCCACAACGCGAGCATCAAGTAGAGGATCCAGAGATACGTGCTCGTGAGGTCGAACGGGGAGATGCGCGCCGCGTACGCCGTCAACGTGTACGGCAGGCTCTGGTAGTGGTGGAAGAACGACGAGCCGAGACTCAGGTCGGGGAACCACCCGTCGAGCGGGATGCGGCCCTCGCTGATCTGATGAGAGGCCCAGCGCACCATCTCGAGGTGGAACGCGCTGTCGTTCAGATTGTTCGCGGGAGTCGTCTCCGACCGGAGGATGACGAGGCTGAACACACACGACACGATCACGAGGCTGAGCGGCAAGAGCCGCAACCAGCGGCGCGTCGGCTCCGGTTCGCTCGGCTCCGCGATGGGTCGGACCCCGGCGCGGAGCAGTCGCAGCCAACTCGCTACGTCGCGCGCCGCGCTCGTCGCCGACGCTCCGCCGGTATCGCCGGTGTCGCCCGTCTCGCCCGTCTCGCCCGTCTCGCCGCCGCCGCCGCCGCCGCCGGTGGCACCCAAGCCGGTCCCGGCCGCGGCCGCCGTCATCGCGGCGGGCGCGAGAACCGGCGCGGGCGCACGGTCGACGGCATCGGCGTCACCGTCGACGCGCTCGATCCAGCGGAAGCCGCGGGCGACGAGCGCGACGCACGCGGCGACCATGAACACCGACCACATCTTCTTCTGCCACGTGTCGGTCGTGTCGATGTTGCCGAACACCCAGTTGAACACGCGCCCGAACTGCAGTGTGGCGACTCCCCACGAGCGGTTGTACACCGCGAACGGGTACCACAGGTTGAGGATGAACAGCGCCGAGACGACGACGTAGACCCGCCGGAAGCCGCGCCAGAGCACCAACGGCGCCAGACCGACGATCACGGGGAACAGGTAGCGCTCGTGCATGCGGGTCAGCAACGTGAACGCGAGCAGGCTCGTCATTGCGGCCGCGACCACCATCACGCGGGCTTCGTCGTGCCCCCGGTTGAGCGACAGGTGCGTCCGCCACAGCACGTATGCGGTTCCCGCGACGAACGCGATCGCGCCGACGTAGAACGCCGGGATTCCCGCCACGTACTGCACGAGTGCCGGCGCACTGCGAACGTCGCCGCGTTGGAACCCGATGACGCCCCACAGGTTGAAGGCCCAGACACTGGTGATCTTGTAGCCGTTGGACGCCTTCGAATAGAACGACAACAACCCGCTCGGACTCAGCCCGAACGGGATGCCCGACACCGCCCACAAGACGGCGCCGACCGCGCCCACACACGCCACTTTCCCGAGACCCCGAAGCTGGTCGGCGCGGCCCCGCCGGTAGAGGTACCGCCGGTACAGCGCATAGGCGAGGACCGGGGCCAGGAAGCTCGACTGTGGCTTCATCGAGAACGCAATCGCGAACATCACCATCGCGAAGGTGTCGCGACCAACGGAGTGGCGGCCCGTCAAGAGCAGGAGCAGCGCGGCGAGTGCGAAGACCGCGGGCACCGCGTCGACCTGACCCCACATCGTGCTCAGCGCGAAGACCGCAGGGTTGAACAGGACCGCCGCAATAACCAAACCGCGTACCGGGAGGCGCCGCCGAAGGTCCTCGGGTGCGAGGCGCAGGGCGAAGACGCCGGCGAGCCACGCCAGCCCCAGATCGCCGAGAATCGCGGGAAGCTTCATCAGCCGGTAGTCGGGAACCCGCGAGATCTTGGCGATGACGTCGAGGATGTAGAGGTAGCCCGGCGGGTAGACGAACGTGGTGTTCGACTGCATGTAGCCGACGTAGAAATGGCGAATTCCGACGTCGTGGAGGCCGATCGCCCACAGCTGGAACAAATTCAGGTCGCCGTGGAAGCCATATTTCTGCGCCAGGGCTAGACGAACTGCCAGGGCAACCGCGAACATGAGTGCCAGGCCCAGCGGGGTGTCGAGCAGCCAGAGGAAATGACGGACGGGGCCGTCGCTGCGAGACGACCTCAAGGGCGCCTCGGGGGCACCCGAAGTAATTCGCCGGCGCCGTAGGACCGGGCTGTTGAGACTCATTGGGCCCTGCGGGCGGGGCTGACGGGAGGTTGGGGAACCGGTGCAGAGGTTGGCGTCTCTTTCATGCTTTTTTCCCGCCTATAACGAAGAGCCCAACATGGCGCGGCTCCTCGATGAAGTGGTCGGCACACTCCCGCAGTTCGCAGATCAATGGGAGGTCGTCGTCGTCGACGATGGCTCCACCGACCGCACCGCGAGCATCGTGCGCGACTATGCCGCCCAGCACCCCGAGATCCGACTCGTACAGCACAAGAATAACCTGGGATACGGCCATGCACTACGGACAGGCCTGAAAGAAAGTACGGGTCAGGCGGTCTTCTTCACCGACGCCGATCTCCAGTTCCACCTCACCGACATCGGGCTGCTGCTGCCCGCCTTCCAGAAGGCCGACGTCGTGATCGGCTACCGGATCAAGCGCCGGGATCCCTGGCACCGGCTGTTCGTCGCCGGCGTGTACCACACGGTCCTGCGCACGATGTTCGACCTGCACGTGCGCGACATCGACTGCGCGTTCAAGCTCTTCGACCGCCAGGTTGTCGACGCGTTGGTCGGAGAGCTCGAGTCGCGCTCGGCATTCATCTCGCCCGAGCTCGTGATCCGCGCGCAGATCGCCGGCTTTCGCATCACCGAGGTGGGCGTGACGCACTACCCGCGTACTGCCGGCAAGTCGGGCGGCGCGAGTCTCAAGGTCATCTCCCGCACGATCCAAGAGATGCGCCGGCTGCGGGCCGACCTCAAGGCCAACAAGACGAACTGAGACGGGACGCGTGCGGGCTGACCGCGTCGGTCAAGCGCCGCCTTCGGGATCGGCGAGCGGCACGAGGTCTTGGCGGAGCAACTTCCCGATCTCGTTGCGGGGCAGCATGTCGAGCACCGTGATCCCGACGGGAACCTTGTAAGCCGCCAGGCGCGCACGACACCACTCGCGTAGCGCGCCGTCGTCGAGCTCGGCTCCCGGCTCGAGCACCACGAACGCCCACGGCACCTCACCCAGCCGGTCGTCGGGCACTCCCGCGACTGCGGCGTCCGCAACCGTTGGATGCTCGCGCAGCTGCTCCTCGACCTCGTCGGGAAAGACCTTCAAGCCGCCGCGGTTCACCATCGCGCTCACGCGCCCTTCGATCCACACGAAGCCGTCGTCGTCGACGTGCGCGAGATCACCGGTGCGGAGCCAGCCGTCGTCGGTGACCCGATCACCGAGCGAATCCGCATCCGGGGGCGCGGCATTGCGCGAGCGCACCTGCAGCTCGTCGTCGCGCACCCGCACCTCGACCCCCGCGTGCGGACGGCCGACCGCGCCGAGCTTCGCCGCTCCGAACTCGCGCCAGTCGGCCGCGGTCCAACCGACGACCTCTCCGCCGAGCTCCGTCTGCCCGTAGCCGTTGAGGATCGCGACACCGAAGCGATCGTGGAAGGCCCGCGCGTGCGTCGGCGACAGTGGCGCCGACACGCTTCGCACGTAACGGAGCGGCGCGAGCGACGTGACCCGCTCGTCACGGGTGAGCATCACCATCGCCGCGGGCGGGAGCACCGACGAACGGATGCCGTGCTCGCCCACCAGCCGGGCGAACTCGGCGGGCTCGAACTTCTCCATGAGCACCACCGGCGCGCCGATGCGGAAGGCGAACAGCACTTGATAGATACCTGCCCACAGGGACAGCGACACGGGCACGAGATTGGGCATCGGTGCGCGCTTTGCCTGCTCGCCGTCATCCGCGCGCGAACCGCGCAGCGATCCGATCACGCCGTCGAGCAGCGCGAGCACCGTGTCGTGACGGAGCGGCACCGCCTTGGGCCGGCCCGTCGTTCCCGACGTGAACTGCACGATCGCCACGCCCGCACCCGCGGCGCCGCCGGTCGCGCCGGCGACGCGGCGCACAGTTGCCGGCCCACCCGGCGCGGCTTCGATCACCGCCGCGGCCCCGGTCGAGGCGATCAGCCGCTCGCGCTCTCCCACCGGGACACGCGGGTTGAGCGGCACGAACGCGCCACCGGCGCGCCACACCGCGAACCACGAGGCGATCGCATCCGGCGTGTTCGGCGCCAGCACACCGATCAACTGCCCGCCCAGGTCGTGCTCGAGGAGTTGGCCGGCGAGATCGTCGGCGGTTGCCCGCAGCGCGTCGCGCGTGGTGGCGCGACCGTGTAGGTACGCGACGACGTCGGCGGGCTCGCCGTCGAGCAGCTCGCCGAGCGATGGCGAACCCGCCGACGCGCCGGTCACGGACCGATCTCGGACAGCGGCCGGCGGTCGGTCACTTCGGGCTGACGTCCGGTGCGCATCGGAGCGAGCGGCGCATCGACCATCAACGTCCGGTGCACGCGTGCCTCGAGCGCGTCGAGCACCGATCGCCACGGCGCGAGCGTTCCGTCGTCCCAGGCGCGTTCGAAATCGGCCCACACCGCCAACGTCGGAATGGCCCAGATGACGATTGCCTCGGTGTCGGTCGACATGGCGACCCGGAAGGCGCCGACACACTGCAGCCCCAACGATTCGACCGCAGCCCGACCCGATACTGCGAGCGCATCGAGGAAGCCGCGCGACCGGCCGACCGGTAAACGAACGAGCTCGTGGGCGTACACCGCGCCGCGCGCGCCGGCGTCGGTCAGCTCGTCGACCGTCGGACTCCACGGCTCGGGCACCACGATCCGGTCGAATCCGCCGCGCCGCAGGTCGGCCGCGACCGACCACCACTCCGCCAATGACGGGTCCTGCGCGCCGCCGCCCACCAACTCGTGCTCGAAGTTGTCGGCGAGACCGTTCCAGCCCGCGAGCTCCCAGAGGTTCACGACTTGCGGCCAGGCCCCGGTCGATCCGACGGTGGCCCACACGCCGAAGCACAGCTGGTTCCGCTCGGCCCGCCCGATCGGGCACCAGTTCGCGGTCATGTGGTGCATATAGCGCGCGCGGTTGTGACCGATCACGTCGATGAGCTCGTGGATGTAGATCTTCTCGTTGGTGCGGGTCATGTCGGCAACGGTCTACAGCTCGTCGACGTAGGTGTCGGTACCGGGGATCGTACGGAGGAACGGGCTCGCGAAGCCGATGCCCGGAAACGTGCTGAGCACCGGATCGATCCGCGACCGCCAGGCATCGAGCGGATTCCCGGGCGCGAAGCCGAGCACGAGGTCGAACGCCGGCGGATCGGTGCTCGTCAGCATGACGCGATCCGGAGTGAACACGGCCACGGTCGGCAGCTCGTCACCCGTGATCACGTGCCCGCATTCGACACCACTCCCCGCCGCCACCGCGATCGCGACCAGTCCGTTGAAGTGGTGGTCGAGCGCGGTCGCGGCCGAGACCCCTCCGCCGGTGCGGTCCTCGCCCACGAAGCGGTACACCGCGGTGTACAGGTGGTCACGACCGGCGAACATGCGGTCGGGCTGCGCGCGCAGGCTCTCCATCTGATGGCCCACCCACGTGTCCCACTCCGACTGCATGCCGTCGAGCACCCACACCGTCGTGAGGAACGAGCCGCGCGCGGGCTCGCCGAACCACGTGGCACCGGGCGGGCGCAGGGCCTTGCACGCACGCGTCGCGACCCAGCGCGCGCCGGAGAACGCACCTGGTCCCCCCGTGGTCGCGGCGTACATGTGGTCGCGCTCGTACCAACGGTTGAACGCCTGCGCCTGCCCGGCATGGGGCTCGATGTAGGCGATGATCGCGGTGCCGATCCCGACCTCGGTCATCCGTCGGACCCGCGCTCCAACGGCTGCCACTGCGGGTCGCGCTTCTCGGCGAAGGCGCGCGGTCCCTCTTCCTGATCGGGATGTCCCCACATCGAGACGAGCTCCTGCGCGCCGGCGCGGCACGCGTCGGTGAGACCGAGCTCGAGCGCACCCCAAAGCGCGCGCTTCGTCGCGGCCATCGCCGAGGGCGAGTTTCGGGCGATCTTCTCGGCCAGCGCCTGAGCCGCGTCGCGGAGCCGGTCGGGCGGGTCGACCACCTCGCTGATCATGCCCAGCTCGTACGCACGCTGCGCGCTCATGCGCTCGTGCCGGCCGACGAACGCCATGCGCATCACGGCCTCGACCGGCATCCGCTTCATGAGGCCGATGGCCTCGATCGACACCACCTGTCCGATCGAGACGTGCGGATCGAAGAACTGCGCGTCGGAGGCGGCGATCACGATGTCGGAGTCGGCGATCCAGTGGAACCCGCCACCGGCGCAGATCCCGTTGACCGCGGTGATCACCGGCTTCCACACCTCGTTGTGCCACGCGGTGAAATGGAAATCGAAGTTCTCCACCGAGTCGCGGTATCGCTGCATGCCCTCGCCGTCGGTCGCGATCTCGTTCACGTCGACACCGGTTTGGAACGCGCGGC
This sequence comes from uncultured Burkholderiales bacterium, assembly GCA_964558245.1. GTDB lineage: Bacteria > Actinomycetota > Acidimicrobiia > IMCC26256 > PALSA-610 > JBBQER01. The sequence continues at coordinate 12,111 of CAZLEC010000013.1, forward strand.
CTTCGCCGGTGTGCACGATGACTCGGACTTCGGGATCGGCGTCGAGGGCGCGCCACGCGATCTCGAACTCGTCACGCATGTGGGCGCTCATCGCGTTGAGCTGGTCGGGGCGATTGTTGAGGAGCCATCCAACCGGCCCTCGCCGCTCCAGCTTCAACGTGTCCAACTCGGGGTACGTCACGGTGTCCTCTCCAGCGCGTTCCACAATGCTCGCTTCGCCGCGGCCAACTCGCCGGGTGGTCGCCTCGCGATCCGCTCGGCGAGCTCCACCGCGACCGCCCGCAACCGACCGGGCGGATCGACCACTTCGCTCACGATGCCGAGCTGGTACGCCCGACCCGCCGACATCCGTTCGTACCGTCCGGTGAACGCCATGCGCAAAACCGACTCCATCGGCGACTTCTTCGCCAGCGCGATCGTCTCGTACACGCTGGCCTGACCGACCGATACGTGCGGGTCGAGGAACTCGGCGTCGCTCGCGGCGATCACGACGTCGGCATCGGCCACGAAGTGCAGGCCACCGCCCGCGCACAGACCGTTGACCGCGGCGATGACCGGCTTCGCCACGCCGTTCTGCCACGCGGTGAAGCGCAGCTCGAAGTCCCTCGTGCGCCGGCTCTGCTCCCGCAACGCATCGCGGTCGCGGCTCATCTGACCCACATCGACACCCGTCTGGAACGCCGCGCCCGCACCCGTGTTCACGATCACGCGCACCTCCGGATCGGCGTCGAGCGCGTGCCACGCGTCTTCGAGCTCGTGCATCATCCGGGCGTTCATCGCGTTACGCGCCGCGGTGCGGTTGAACTCGAGCCAGCCCACCACACCGCGGCGCTCGACCAGGAGCGTGTCGTAGGTCAACGGCATCCCATCAGTGCGGCGTGTCCCGCCACGACGAGCCTCGCCACGGATCGGGCTCGCGGGGCAGACCGAGCACGCGCTCACCCAGCACGTTCCTGTTGATCTCCGTCGTGCCACCCTCGATCGTGTTGGCGCGGCTCCGGAGCATGCCTCGCACCTCGGGCGGGGCGACCTCACCGGTCCACGCGATCGAGCCCATGCCGAGCAACGACGTGGCGAGCAGCTGTATCCGTTGGTTGAGGCCACCCTGGTGGACCTTGCCGATCGAGCTCTCCGGGCCGGGCGCGCGACCGGCTTTCACCTGCGCGCGCACCCGCTGATTCGTCCACGCCCGGATGCGCTCCTCGGTCAACAGCCGCATCAGATCCTGCCGGACGACGAGATCGCCGGCCCGACCCGACCGGCGCGCGAGCTCGAGCAGATGGTCCGCACCCAAGCCACCGATGCGGTCGACGCCTCCGGAACCGGCGCCCGACACCATCTGCCGTTCGCCGGAGAGCGTCGCGTTCGCCACCTTCCAACCCGCCCCCACCTCGCCCACGCGATGCTCGTCGGGCACGATCGCGCCGTCGAGGAACACCTCGTTGAAATCGACGTCGCCGCCGATGTGGCGCAGCGGCCTGACCTCCACCCCGGGCTGGTGGAGGTCGAGCAGGAAGTAGGTGATGCCGTCGCGTTTCGGGACGTCGACGTCGGTGCGGGCGAGCAACACTCCCCAGTCGGCGCGGTGCGCCCACGTGGTCCACACCTTCTGGCCCGTCACGATCCACCGATCGCCGTCGCGCGTCGCCCGCGTCGCGAGCGACGCGAGGTCGGAACCGGCGGCCGGCTCACTGAAGAGCTGGCACCACACCTCCTCGTTGCGCACGATGCGCGGGAGAAACCGCAGCCGTTGGTCTTCGGTGCCGTGCGCGAAAAGCGCAGGGGCTGCGAGATTGAGGCCGAGCGGGTTCAGACGGCCGAGATTGAACGGCGCCAACTCCTGCTCGATTCGCCGCGCGACCTCGGGGGCCACGTCGAGACCGCCGTACGCGACGGGCCAGGTAGCCACCGCCAAGCCCGAGTTCGCGAACACCGGGTACCACGCCTCGTACTCGGCGCGCGTGCGCACCGTCCGGATCGCGGCCGCGCCGCCCGCGCGTCCGGCGGCGATCCAGCTGCTCGGGACGTTGGCAGCGATCCACGCCCGCACGGCAACGATTGCGTCCGCCTCACCGGTGTGCGCGCCGATCGCCGGTCGGGTGCCCGACTTCGTCATCTGCCGTCGAAGCGCGGGGATCGTTGCTCCCGGAACGCGGCAAACCCTTCGCGGAAGTCCGCCGTTCGCGACGAGAGCTCGAGCGCGAACGCCTCGTTGCGGAGTTGCTGCTCGAGCGACGCGTCACGACCCGAGTGGAGCAGCCACTTCGTGAGGCCGATGGTCACAGTCGGCCCGGAAGCGAGGTTTGTCACCAGATCGGCGACGGCCGCATCGAGCTCGCCGGTGGGCACCGCCGCGTGGATCGCGCCCCACGCCGCCGCCTCCGCACCCGAGAACTCCGTGCCCATCACCAGCAGCTCCCGCGCGCGCACCTCGCCGACGCGACGCGGCAGGAGCCATGTCGCGGCGCTGTCGGGGGTGAAGCCCCGGCGCACGAACGGCTCCCAGAACGTGGCGTCCTCCGCCGCGACGGTGAAATCCGCGGCGAGCGCGATCGACAAGCCGATGCCCGCGGCGAAGCCGCGAACCTTGCACACCACCGGAATCTGGATCTCGCACAACAGCGTGACGAGTTGATGCGCCTGCGTCGGCAGCCGACGCTGAATTCCGCCGACGCGCGGTCGCGAGGATTGCGAGTCGGAGCCGTCGGAGCCGCGATTGCGCGCGACGATGTCGGCCCCGCCGCAGAAATGATCGCCCTCGGCATCGAGCACGATCGCCCGGACGCGATCGTCGGTCGACGCCGTCGTCAACACCTCGATGAAGCCGAGCACCATCACGTCGTCGAGCGCGTTGCGCTTCTCCGACCGGGCCAGCGTGACCCGCAAGACGGCACCTTCGAGCGCGACCGAGAGACCGGGAACCGATGCGTACTCCGTGTCGGAGCTCATCGGCGGGAGAACTCGGCCGAGATCGCGCGCAACGCGCCCGGCAGATCGCCGGCCCCGCCCGGCGGATCGGGGAGCCGCACCGCGCCGTGCTCGCGGCTCGGGAGCAGGATCGTGGCGTGCCCGGGCGTCGTCGCCTCGCCCCGCTGGTTCACCGACTCCAGCTCGAGCTCCACCGCCGGTTGCCCACCGTCGACCAACACCTTGCGCGTCACCGTCCCTCGCAGCCACTGGGTGTCGCCCACGTAGTTGAAGCGGCGGAACTCGCAGTCGAGCTTCCAGAGCCAGGCATCGTCGCCCATCCAGTCGGTGCAGAGGTGGATCAGCCACGTCTCGCGCATCCGGCCGTAGTCGAAGGTGGTCGGGTTGCCGGCGCGGCGTGCGAACTCCGGATCCCAGTGCACGCGCTGCATCACGTCGGGGACGTTCTGGGGGTCGCGGTGGAAGAACCGCGGGATGCGTTTGCGGTTCTGGTAGCCGAGCCGCAGCGGTTGCACGCCGTAGAGACCCATGCCCATACCGGCGTGCCAGCAGATCATGTCGGTGACCGTGAGCGGTCCCTTCACCATCGGGCCGACCTCGTCGCCGACGGCAACGTCCTCCCACCAGCGCGGCTCGGCGCCGCGGGCGTGCTCGCGCTCGTATTGCGCCTCGATCTCGTCGATCTGATCGTCGGTGTACGACGCGAGCTCCACGGCGTCGTACTTCTTCTTCTCGCGTGCCTTCTCCCGCTCGGTGCGCACCATGAGGCGGTACTGCCCGGAGAGCAACGAGCCGTTGTCGTCGCGGAACACCTGGGCGGTCCACTCGTGCACGGCGCGGCCCGCGAACTCGCTGGTCTTGTCGAGGGCCGCGACCAACGCGTTCCGGCGGAACACGCGCCGCTGCGGATACAACGGAGCCCACCACTCCCGCGCGCTCGCGGCGTAGAACGCGTGCACGCCGCGCAGCGGATCGCCCTTCATCAGCTCGCGCTGCTCGGGCGCGACGGCAGTGACCTCGTCCTCACCCACCAACGTGTCGCCCCCCACGAGCGGCGGCGGCGCGATCGCGCCCTCCCAACGCGTCTTCACGCCGTAGTCGGGATCGCACCAGAGCGGGTTGTCGTCTCCGTACGCGATGGCGACGTTGCGGAACGTGTCGTGCGTGGGGAGCCGGTAGTGCGGCGGGAGCGGATGCGGTTCGGCGACACCGACCCGCGCTCGGAGCCGAGCGATGCCCTCGTCCGTGATGCGCCCCGCCTCGGCCATGCCCTCGCTCCTCTCCGCCGAATATCGTATAAAGGATGGCCGTAGCCGCACTTCCCCAGACCATTCCGGCGATCGTCGAGCGCGCGGCGCGAGAGTACGAGTCGCTCGAGGCGCTCGTCGACGAACGGGCGCGCCTGACGTTCGCGCAGCTGGCCGAAGCCGCGGTCACTTCCGCGCGCGCGCTCGTCTCGCTGGGGGTCGAGCCCGGCGACCGGGTCGCGATCTGGGCGCCGAACACGACCGAATGGGTACACGCCGCACTCGGCGTGTACGCGGCGGGCGGGGTCATCGTCCCGCTCAACACCCGGTTCAAGGGCGCCGAGGCCGCGTACATCCTCGACCGGGCCCGGGCGAAGCTGCTGTTCACCGTCACCGACTTCCTCGACACCGACTACGTGGAGCTCCTGCGCTCGGCCGAGCCCGTGAAGTCGCTCGAGCAGATCGTGGTGCTGCGAGGCGCGCCGGCCACCGGCACCCTCGACTGGGCCGGCTACCTCGCACGGGCCGGCGACACGCCCGAAGCCGAGGTCGCGGCCCGGAGCGCGGCACTCACCGGTGACACGCTCTCCGACATCCTGTTCACGTCGGGCACCACCGGTCGGCCCAAGGGCGCGATGCTCACACACGGCGCCAGCGTGGAGGCGTACGACGTGTGGTCGACCGTGGTCGGCCTGCGCGCCGGCGACCGCTACCTCATCGTCAACCCCTTCTTCCACTCGTTCGGCCTGAAAGCCGGCATCCTCGCGAGCTTGATCAAGGGTGCGACGATCGTTCCGCACTCGGTCTTCAACGTCGACACGGTCATGCAGCGCGTCGCCGAGGAACGCATCTCGATGCTGCCCGGGCCGCCCACGGTGTACCAGTCGATCCTCGATCACCCGCGCGTCGCCGAGTTCGACCTCTCGTCCTTGCGCCTCGCGGTCACCGGCGCCGCGCCGGTATCGGTCGAGCTGATCCGCCGCATGCGCGAAGAGCTGAAGTTCGAGAGCGTCGTGAAGGGCTACGGGCTCACCGAAGCCACGGGCATCGCCACGATGTGCCATCACGACGATGATCCCGAGACCATCTCGACCACCGAAGGCCGCGCGATCCCCGGCACCGAAGTACGCGTCGTCGACGACGACGGCAACCCGCTCCCGGCGGGAGAGGCGGGCGAGGTCGTGATCCGCGGGTACAACGTGATGCAGGGATTCGTCGACGATCCCGAAGCCACCGCGGAAGCAATCGATGCCGGCGGCTGGTTGCACACCGGCGACGTCGGCGTGCTCGACGACCGCGGCAACCTGCGGATCACCGATCGCAAGAAGGACATGTTCATCATCGGAGGCTTCAACGCGTATCCCGCCGAGATCGAGAACACGATCAGCGATCATCCGGCGGTGAGTCAGGTCGCGGTCGTCGGCGTTCCCGACGAGCGCATGGGCGAGGTCGGCTACGCGTTCGTCGTACCGCGCGCCGGTCAGACGATCGACGCCGACGCGCTGATCGCGTGGAGCCGCGAGCGCATGGCCAACTACAAGGTCCCCCGCTACGTGACCGTCGTCGACGCGTTCCCCCTGAACGCGAGCGGCAAAGTGCTGAAGTACGAGCTCCGCGAGAAAGCCCAATCCGAACTGGCGTGAGTTACGGGTCTCACAGACCGGTCTCGCAGACCGCTCAGTCACGTCGGTTCGAGGGTTCAGACGCCCCAGGCGTAGTCGTCGTCGGGCCAGTAGACGACGCCGCTCGACTTGAGCTCGTCGCGGTCGGCCTCGCCGATGCCGAGCCACTCGAGGATCTCCACCGTGTGCTCGCCGACGAGCGGCGGAGGCCCGTGGATCAGGCCGGGTGTCTCGGAGAAGTCGATGAGCGACCCGAACTGCCGCATGCGCCCGAACAGCGCGTGGTCGTACTCGGCGACCAGCCCGAGCCGCTCGTTGTCGCCGTCGAACAGCACCCGCTCGCCGCCCTTGCTGTCGAACGCCATCTCGTTCGGCACGCCCACCGCGTCGAGGAGCCGGGTCCAGACGAGCGAAGTACGCGTCGCGAAGCGCGGCTCGAGCAGCGACTCCAACTGCTTGCGGTTCTCGGCGCGCGCCGCCGGTGTCGCAAATCGCGGGTCGGCTGCGAGATCGGGCGCGCCGAGCGCGCCGCACAACGCTTCCCAGTGCTTGTCCTCGACCGCGGCGATCTGGATCCAGCCCTCCTGGGTGTCGTACAAACGATAGAGCGCGTCGGTGCCGTTCTGTCCCTTGTCGAGCCGAGGCCGCGCGACTGCCTCACCGTCGACGAGGACGGCATCGGACGCGAACATCGAGCCGCCGTCGAGCAACGACGTCCACAGCTCCTGACCTTCGCCGCTCACGCGCTGGTGATAGAGCGCGGCGAGGCAGCCGACCACCGAGAGCATCGCATTGGCGGTGTCGGTCATCCCGAACCGCAGGTAGTTCGGCGCGTTGCCTTCGCGTACCGGGCCTTGTTCGTACTCCAGACCGGCCGACGCCTGGTAGAGCGGATCGAGACCACCGAAGTGCGCGAGCGGGCCTTCGAGGCCGTACGCCCACGTGTTGCAGTAGACGATTTCGGGCTTCACCCGCTTGCAGTCCTCGTAGCCGATGCCGAGGCGCTTCGCGACACCCGCGGTCATGTTGTGGTGCACGATGTCGGCGCGCTCCACCAACATCAGCGCGAGCTCGATGCCGCGTGGTTTCTTCAGGTCGATCGCGATGCTGCGCTTCCCCCGCTGGCAACCGAAGAACGGTCCACCCGCCATACGCATGCCGTCGCCGGCGACCGGTTCGACCTTGATCACGTCGGCACCGAGGTCGCCGACCACCATCGGTCCGAACGGCCCGGCGAGGTACTGGCCGAAGTCGATCAGGCGCACACCTTCGAGCGCGTGCATCACGCCACCCCCGTGAACTTCGCGATCTCGGCGGGCGAATAGCCGAGCTCGCCGAAGATCTCCTCGTTGTGCTGACCGGGTGTCGGCCTCGGACCGCGAATCGCGCCCGGCGTGCCGGCGAGGTGGATCGGCACACCGACCTGCGTGGTGTGACCGAGCACCGGGTCGTCGACCTCCGCGATCATGTCGTTGGCGACGAGCTGAGAGTGCGGCGAGCCGCCGGCGCCGAGCGCGACCTCCATCGACTCGACCGCTTCGATCGCGTGGTTGTTCGCGCGGAACTCGTCGATGAGGCCGTCGCGCTCGCGCTGGCGGTACGCCGCGCGCCGCTTCGGTGTGAGCTCGGCCCGCTCCTCGGGCGAGAGCATCATGTACCGCTCGGGATCCGACGGGTCGGGCAAGCCGAGGATCGCGTCTTGGCTCTTGACCGGCGTCAGGCCGCTCATGATCGACGAGTGCACGTACTTGCCGTCGGCGACCTCGAAGATCATCTCCTGGTGCACACCCGGCGGGTACGTCTTGGCCATCGTCCCGTAGAACTGCCACGACGCGCCGGGCACCCACGACCAGATCTGCGTGGTGTACAGCAACGCGCCCTGGAACAGCGAAGTGCGAACGTGTTGCCCACGCCCGGTCTCTTCGCGTGCGATCAACGCGGTGATGATCCCGGTCGGCACGAGGAACATCGCGCCCATGCTCGGCATGGGCATGTGCAAGAAGATCGGGCCCGGCCGCCAACCCGGCTGTTCCCACTGCTGGCCGCTGCTCGCCTGCACGAGTGCGTCGTAGCCGGGACGCTGCGCCAAGCGGTGGCCGTCGGGGTACGCAGGGCACGACATGTAGACGAGCCGGGGGTTCAACTCGTGCAGCGCGTCGTAACCGATGCCGAGGCGGTCGGTGACACCCGGTCGGAACGTCTCCACGAGCACGTCGGCATCGGCCGCGAGGCGACGGAACGCGTCGGCGCCGGCCGGCTGCTTCAAATCGACGGTGACCGACCGCCGCGACCGGTTCCACACCGCGTATCCGCTGTAGTCGCGGAACGGATCGCCGCCGGGCGGCTCGACCTTGATCACGTCGGCGCCCTGCTCGGCCAGGAGCAACACCCCGAGCGGCCCCGCGATGCCCCACGACAGATCGAGCACCCGCACCCCGTCCAGGGCACCCGGCATATGGCAACTCCCTCGGTTGAACGAGTCCGGATCATCGCGCCGACTGACACGGCTGTCACATTTGTGCACCTCCTCATTAGCATTCGCGGTATGCAGGTCGAGGACATGATCTTCATCAGCGTCGACGACCACGTGGTGGAGCCGCCGAACATGTTCGACGGCCGGATGCCGGCCAAGCTCGCCGACCGCGCGCCCCGGGTGGAGCACACCGACAGCGGCGACGACGTATGGATCTTCGACCACCAGACGATCCCGAACATCGGTCTCAACGCGGTCGCCGGGCGGCCCAAGGAGGAGTACGGCGTCAACCCGACCGCTTTCGACGAGATGCGGGCGGGCTGTTACGACGTGCACGAACGCGTGAAGGACATGAGCGCGGGCGGCGTGCTCGCATGCATGTGCTTCCCGTCGTTCCCGTCGTTCTCCGGCCGGCTCTTCCTCGCCTGCCCCGACAAGCAGCTCGCGCTCGCGGTCGTGCAGGCCTACAACGACTGGCACATCGACGAGTGGTGCGGGACGCATCCCGGGCGCTTCATCCCGATGGCGCTCCCGGTGCTCTGGGACCCCGAGCTCAGCGCGGCCGAAGTGCGCAGGGTCGCGAAGAAGGGTTGCCACTCGCTGACGTTCACCGAGAACCCGGCGACGCTAGGCCTTCCGAGCTTTCACGACGCGCATTGGGACCCGTTGTGGCGCGCGCTCGTGGAC
>CAZLEC010000014.1:0-20999 GCA_964558245.1 uncultured Burkholderiales bacterium
CCGACAGTCTCAAGGCGCCGTGGTCGTGACTCCGGCCCGGCTGCTCACGCGAACGCGCCGCGCCGGGTGACCGCGACACCGGGGAGGATCGACACCGCGTCGATCTCGCGCGTGGCGGCGGCGACGTCGATCGCGAGCGAGGCTCCGAGGAACGCCGCGAGGATTCGCACGTGGAGCGCGACGGTGTCGCGCCACGGGTCGCCTGCGGTCCCGGTGACGTCGGCGGCCATCGACGTCACGTAGTCGTGCACGAAGTCGGGGAGTCCCTCGACCTGGGGAGCGAGCTCGAGGTACAGACCGACGTCGCTGCAGCCCTGATGACCGGCGCGCTCGATGTCGACCCGCCACGCCGGTCGCGCGGCGAGCTTCGCCCAGGCGCGATCGGCATCCGTCTCGGGTGGGGTCGTGGTGTCGTTGGATCCGGTCACGAGGAGCACCGGGATCTCGACGCGTTCGAGCACCTGTTTCGGGATCGTGCGGGTGAGCGCCTGGAGACCCGCCACCGCACGTACGCGACGATCGGGCACGGCGCCGCCGGCGAGTGTGAGCGCGGTGAAGCCGCCGTACGAGTGGCCGGCGACCGCGATCCGGTCGGGATCGATGCCGCGCCCGAACGCGGCCAGCGGACCATCCGGGTCGAGCGCGGTGTCGAGCACGAAGCGGGCGTCCTCGACGCGATTCGCCTCGTTGGTCTCGTCGTCGACGTTGGTGCCGAGCAACCAGTCGGCGAGCACGTCGCCGGCGTGGTCGGGCGCGATCACGACGAAGCCGCGCGCGGCGATCGCCTCGCAGAGGAGCGCGTACGACGATCGCGTTCCCGTTCGGCCGTGCGACCACAGCACGAGCGGAAACGAGCCCGCGGCCATCGCTGCGTCTTGGTCGGCGTTCGCCGTGAAACCGACACCGGGAAGCAACTCGTAGGCCGACGGCTCGGAGCCGGCGGCCGGCGCGGCGGGATACCACGTGTCGACGACGACCACGCGGCCGGCGCGCGCAGTGTCGACGAGCGTCGTCGTCGAGCGGCCGACGCGGTGATGCGGCGGCTCGAGCGGGGGACCGGCACGAAGCGAGAACGACATGCCGTTCACTGTGCCACGCCGGTAGCGCCCGCGGCCGTCGATGGCCCGACGACGACGAGGTGACGCGGGTGCCCGCCGCCCGCCCGGACCCGGGGGCGGCGCGCTTCGCTAGGGTCCGGTGACCGATCGATCTCGACGAGGAGCACACATCATGAGCACAGCACCGCTGGAGCAGGCCATCGCCTCCACTCGCACCGTCCTCGCCGGGGTCAAGGCCGACCAACTCGACGCCGACACGCCGTGTGCGTCGTGGAAGGTCCGCGATCTGGTCAATCACATCGTCGGCGGCCAGTACTTCTTCGTCGCGATGGTCGAAGGTGCCCCGCCGTCCGACGCGGGCGACTTCTCCACCGGCGATTTCGTCGCCGCGTTCGACGAAGGGTCGGCGACGTGCGTGGCCGCGTTCAAGGGCGACGGTGTGATGGAGAAGATCCTGACGCTGCCGTTCGGGCAGATGCCGGGCTCCGCGTTCGTCGGCATCGCGGCCACCGACACGTTCACGCACGGTTGGGATCTCGCCAAGGCGACCGGCCAGTCGACCGATCTCGCGCCGGAGTTGGCGGGCGGCTTGCTCGCGGGTGCGAAGCAGTTCATCTCGGACGGGATCCGCGGCCCCGAGCCGATGCCGTTCGCGGCCGAGCAGGCGGCGCCCGCCGGCGCGTCGACCGCCGACCAGCTCGCGGCGTTCCTCGGCCGCAGCGTCTGAGTCACCAGCCACCCGCCGCCGGCGCCGTACGCGGCGCCGGCGCACGGGGGTCACGGTGCTCCGTCGCCGTGATCCACGCCATTGCCGGCGATCCTCTACACTGGTTCGGGAACAACCGTTTCGGCTTCGCCTTCGTGCGAGCGAGACGGGCCGGGTGTTCGTTCACGGCGTGAGATCGTGAACTCGGTTCCCGAAAAAAGGGGCCCATGGCCCCCACGCTTCTTCGAGGATGCAGAGTCCTCCGAGTTGTCCAGCGGAGATGTATGCGCGGATATATAGGTGACTGCGGCGGCGGGCGCGCGCGGTCGGCGGGAGCCGGTGGATGAGCCCGTCGCCCACGCTGAAACTCTCCGAGTGGGAGTTCGAGCAGTACGTGCAGGCCGAGGTGGACGGCGAGGCCACGCCCGAACAGCTCGCAGTGCTCGCCGCCGATCGGGTCGCGTGGCGGGCGGCGCTCGCGAGCTTGCGAGAAGACGCGGAGGAGCACCTCGCCAGCGCCCGCGCACTGCGCGGCGACGAGCGCGAGCAGGTGATCGCCGACCTCGAGTCGGAGCAGCGCCGGATCGCCGCCGCCTGGGCGCGCCACACGAATCAGCGAGTCGACAGGCCCGCGGCGCAGGCCGACGATGCGCGTCCGAGCCAGCGGGTCGCTCCCCGCGGCGCGGCTCGCGACGAACGCCAGGCCAAGGTCGACCGTGAGCAGCAATCGCGAGCGCCGGCGACATTGCAGTTGCAGGTCTCGTGGGTTCCCGGGCGAGTCGTCGCGTGGGCCGCGGGTGGAGGCGAGCGAGCCGACAGCGAGCAGCTCGGTTCGATGCTCACCGCCGCGAGCGCACCCGCGAGCGGATGGGCCAAGCACGAGGCGGTGTCGTTGCCGGGCGGCGCGCGCACCGATGCGCTCGCGATCCCGGTCGGCGACGTGTTGGGATGGTTGGTCGCGGCCGGCGCCGACCAGGTCGGTGCCGACATCGGTCCCAGCGTTCGCTGGCTCGGCCGGGTTGCGATCTGGGCGATGGAGCTCACCGCGCACGGCGCGATGGTTCCGTTGCTACGTCAGCGCAAGCGCAGCAGCGGCAGCGCTCGCGAGTCGAACGGTTCGTACTCCGTGCGCTGGACGCCGGCGCTGATCGACGCCGCGCGCCTCGCGCGTTTGGCCGAGAGCATGCCCGGCGTGGTGTGTGCGTTCGACCCCAAGATCGATGCCCGGGCGTTGATCCGTTCCGCGCTCACGGGCATGGTCGACGCGATCTGCCGCGACAGTGCGCGGCGGCTCGAATTGCCGGCGCCACCGCCGCGGGTGCGCACCGTCGCCGACGTGTCCGAGGCGGTCATCGCGCGGCTCGACGGCAGCGCGTTCGACGCACCGGTGCGCATCGCGGGCGAGATCGCGACCCGGGTCGAGCAATGGGCGCGCGCGGTCACGGGCGAGCGCGAGCGGCTGGTGGTACGCCTCGATCCCCCCGACAGCGGCAACGCGTGGCACCTGGCCGTGTTCGCGTCGGGCCCCAAGGGGGAGCTCGTACCGATCGAGCACGCCATCGTCGACGCCGGCTCGGGACGCGCCCGCCTCGAAGACGAGACCGCGCGCCTCGAGCGCATGCTGCCGGAGCTCGCGCGGCCGGGCGGGACCCGGCGCGGCCAGGTGATCCTCAGCCAGGCCGAGGCGTGGGAGCTCATGACCAACACCGGTCCGCAGCTCGTCGCGGCCGGTTTCGACGTGCGCGTGCCGGCGCTGTCGCGGCGCCGGCCGTCGCCGTCGTTGCGCGTGTTCGTCGACGCCGCCTCGGAGTCGATGGTCGGCGCGAACCAACTGGCGAACGTTCACTGGTCGGCGGTGTTCGACGGCGTCGAGCTCACCGCGGCCGACATCTCGCGGCTCGCGAAGGAAGCGCGGCCGCTGATCCGTTCGGGCGAGCGTTGGGTCGCGATCGACAAGGCCGACCTCGCGGCGGCGGCCGAGGCCTTGGCCGAACGCGCCAACACGACGGAGCTCTCGGGTGCGGCGATGCTGCGCCTCGCGCTGGGAATCGAAGGCTCGCCGTTGCGCGGCGGGGTCGACGTGGTCGGGGGCGGTTGGGCCGCCGACCTGCTCGCGGCCGCAGCCGACGTCGCCGACCATCCGGCCGGCGTTCCCGAGGGGTTCGTCGGTGAGCTCCGCAGCTACCAGTCGGAGGCGCTGGCGTGGCTCGGCTTCCTCGACAAAGCCGGTCTCGGCGGATGCCTCGCGCTCGACATGGGTCTCGGCAAGACGCCGACGATGCTCGCGCACCTGCTCGCCGGCGCCGGAGAGGGCCCGGCCTTGGTGATCGCGCCGCCCGCAGTTGTCGGCAACTGGACCGCGGAGGCCGCGCGCTTCACGCCCGGTCTGCGGATCCGGGTGCACCACGGCGCGCGCCGCGCCGCGCCCGACGAGATCGCGGCCGAAGTCTCGGAAGCCGACGTCGTGGTCACCACGTACGGAACCGCCGTGCGCGACGTCGAAGCGCTCGCCGCGGTCTCCTGGGCGCGCGTCGTGCTCGACGAAGCGCAGGCGATCAAGAATTCCGCCAACGACACCTCGCAGCAGTTGCGCCGGATACCGGCGAAGAGTCGCGTCGCGCTCACCGGCACACCGATCGAGAACGGGCTCGGCGACTTGTGGGCGATCCTCGACTTCGCGAACCCCGGCCTGGTGGGTCCGCGCCCGCAGTTCATCGCGCGCCTCTCGAGTGACGGCACCACGACGCGCGTCGAGGCCGAGGACGCGCTGCACGCGCTCAACGGGATCTTGGTGTTCCGGCGCACGAAGGCCGAGCCGGTGATCGCGGCCGAGCTGCCGGATCAGATCGACGAGCTCGACCGCTGCGCGATGACACCCGAACAGATCGGGATGTACCAGGCGCTGCTCGATGCGTTGGTCACGGGAACGAATCTCGCGGAGGGCGAGAAGCCGAGGCAAGGGCAGATCCTCGCGGCGATCACCGCGCTCAAGCAGATCTGCAACCATCCGTCGGCGTACCAACGCGACGATCGTCCGCTGGCCGGCCGCTCCGGCAAGCTCGCCCGCCTCGAGGAGATCGTCGACGCGGTGTTCGCGGCCGGGGAGCGAGTGCTCGTGTTCACGCACTTCGCCGAATGGGGCCTGCGCTTGGCCGAGCACCTCACCGAGCGCACGGGCACCTCCGTGTCGTGTTACCACGGCGGCTTGTCACGAACGGCTCGTGACCAACTCATCAAGGAGTTCCAGACGGGAGAGGGCCCGGGCGCGCTCGTCTTGTCGCTCAAGGCCGGCGGCACCGGCTTGAACCTCACCGCCGCGAGCCACGTCGTGCTCTACGACCGCTGGTGGAACCCGGCGGTGGAAGACCAGGCACGCGACCGCGCGTGGCGCATCGGTCAGACCCGCACGGTGATCTGCCATCGACTGATTTGCCCGGGAACGGTCGACGAGCGCGTCGAGGAGGTCGTCGCGGGGAAGCGTCGTATCGCCGACCTCGTGTTGCCCAAGTCGAGCTCGCTCGCCGATCTTGACAGCAATCAGCTGCGCGCCGCGCTCGGCATCCGGCCCGACGCGGTGCTCACCGAAGACGTCATGGCCGACGCGGTGACCTCGTGAGCCCGCCGCGCCGGCGCAAGGCGCCCGACCGCGGGAACGCGCGGCGGCGGTCGGCTCCTCAGCGTGATTTCTGGGGCAGCGACGCGACCAACGAGAATCCCGTCGAGCGCATCAGCCCCGCCGACGATCCCACCGTGATGCTGCGATCGCTCAACTCGCCGCCGTTGCCCGGGCGGGAGACGGTGGCGGTGCACTACTTCGCCGCGGTCGCCGAGAAGGCGTCGTCGCTGGCGATCGCGCTCGCCGCCGCGTCCGACCTCCTCGACCTCGGCGACGACGAACCGCTCGAACTGGCGTGAGCTGGCGGTCTCTGCGACCGCTCAGTCACGCCAGTTGCTCGGGGATGCGCGTCCAGCAACATCGCGTCCGCCGACGGTGATCGGCGGCTGACTCAGTACCCCGAACGCGCCGCGAACAATCTCTCTTCTTTCGCGCCGCGCGCGTCGATAACGCAGGGATGCTCGCTGCCGGCTCCGAGGAAGTTGTCGGCGCGGCGGTTCGAGGTGACGAAACAGCGATCGCGTCGCTCTACCGCGAGCTGCATCCCCAGCTGCTGCGTTACCTGCGCCATCACGTGGGGCGATTCGCCGAAGACGTCGGGTCCGAGGTCTGGCTGGGCCTGGCTCCCCAACTCGCCGAGTTCGGCGGCACGATCGCAGACCTGCGGGCGCTCATGTTCACGATCGCCCGGCGGCGCGTCGTCGATCACTACCGCCAATACGGGCGCCGACCGTCGACGTGCTCACTCGACGATTCCGCCGATCGAGCCGACGAGACCGACGTCGAGGCGGTGGCGGTCGAGAATGTGACCGCGCAGGGAGCCGTCTCGGCGCTCGTCCGCGGGCTGCCCGACGATCAGGCCGAGATCGTGTTGCTCAGGGCGCTCGGCGAGCTCGATGTCGCCCAAGTTGCGCAGATCGTCGGCAAGAGCGCCGGTGCGGTTCGCATCGCCCAGCACCGGACACTCCAACACCTGCAGCAGACGCTGCCGAGAAAAGCCGTAACGCGGTGACCCCCGCCGACGACTTCCCTTACGAGATGGACAGGTTCCCGGTCTTCCCCAACGACTCCCGTGACGCCAAGGTCGTGTTCGGTGATTCCTCGGCTTCGCAGCTCGTTCCCGAGGATCTGGTCGACATTGCCGAGCTGGTGCATGCCGCGCGCCGCCCGGGTTCCGTCGACGAGCTCGAGGGTGAAGACGTGATCACGGCGCAGATCGCCGCTTCGATCCGGGAGCACGCTGCGTCGCCCCGAGGCGATGCCGACGAGAGGATTCGAGTCTTGAGCAAATTCCGAACCGCCAAAGTGGCCGTGGCATCGGCCGCGGTGTTGGTGCTGGGCGCGACGGCGGCCGCGGCCGCGACCTGCACGCTGCCGGCGCCAGTACAGAGCTCCGTTGCGCGCAGCCTCTCCGACGTCGGGATCAAGATTCCCGTGCACCACAAGGTGGAGCTCGCCGCGAAGCACTCCCTGCCCGTCGCGAAGGTGGGTCCGAAGGTGAAGGCGCTCCACCACGAGCATCACAACGCGGCACCGGGCGCGTTCGGCACCGTTACCTCCGTGAACGGCGTGAGCGATCCCGGCACCTGTGGCATGTCGGGCGCGATGGGTTCGTTCGCGTTGATCGGCCCCAAGGGCAAGACGTTCACGGTGAACGTGAGCCCTTCGACCACATACGTCGACAAGGGCGTCACGACTCCAACCTTTGCGAACCTGTGCGTCGGCGACATCGCCGCCGCCAAGGGCACCGTGAACGGCGCCATCGTGACCGCCGACAAGGTGTTCGTGGCACCTCCGCCCCCGCCGCACGTGCCCACGGGCGCGGAAGGCATCGTCGCATCCGTGAACGGCGTGAGTGATCCGGGTAGGTGCGGGATGACCGGTGCCGCCGGCTCGTTCACGCTGACCGCGCGGAACAACAAGACGTTCACGGTGAACGTCGACACCTCGACGCCGTTCGTCGACCCCACGGTGACCACCCCGTCGTTCGCGAACGTGTGTGTCGGCGCACTGGTGCACGCGAAGGGAACGGTGGTCGACACGACCGTGACCGCGACCAACGTGTTCGTCGTCCCCGCACCCGAGCCGCCCGAGCACGGGCACGAGCACGAGCACGGTGTGTTCGGCGCGGTTGTGTCGGTGAACGGCGTGAGCACCGCCGGCACCTGCGGCACGTCGGGCGCGACCGGTTCGTTCACGCTGACCGGTGAGAAGGGCAAGACGTTCATGGTGAACGTCGACGGGAACACAAAGTTCCTCGAGTGGGGAGTCACCCCCGCGTCGTTCGCCACCGTGTGCGTCGACGTGTTGGCGGGCGCCGAGGGCGACGCCACCGGCACCACGATCGCGGCCACCGGCGTGTTCGTGCTCCCGGCCGACACGGGTCACCACGACGGCTTCCACGGGCACAAGGGCGTCGGTCACTTCCCGAAGGGTGACGCCGCGAAGACGACGCACAAGGGTTCCGAGGACGACGCGCAACCGCACCACGCAGTGACCGCCGTCGTGGCGAAGCGCGGCGGCGAGCACTTGGGCGAGGCTCGGCACGGCACGCGTCACGGGCACTGATCCGAAGCTGTCGCCAACGAGCCGAAACGTGTGAGAATGGCCGCCGTGCCCCTCGGCGGCCTTCTCGCACGTATCGGCGACGGACTCTTCCAGCAGGCCTTCGTTGTCTCCGACATCGAAGGCGCGCAAGCGGCGATGCGCTCGTCGCTGGGTTGCGGAGACTTCGTCAACCTCCCCGCTTCCGACCTCGACTACGACCTCCGCGGTGAGCGCGTCTCGTGCGCGCTGGAGCTCGGGTTCGCGCGGAGCGGCAACATGCAGATCGAGCTGATCCAGCCGGTGCGGGGCGCGGGGCTGCACGTGGAGTTCCTCGCATCGAACGGTCCGGGCGCCCATCACCTCGGGTTCATCGTCGACGACCTCGATGCCGTGGTCGCGCTCGGCGCCGAGAGCGGCTTCCCGAAGGTGATGGGGGGCCAGTTCGGCAGCTTGCGGTTCTGTTACCTCGACACATGGGACGCGCTCGGTCTGTACGTGGAGCTGGTCGAGGATCCCGACGCCATGCTCATGTCGATCATGCCCTGGCGTTAGCGGGATGCGCCTGGGGGGGGTCAACCCGCGATGGAGAAGCCGCCGTCGACCACCAGGGTGTGGCCGGTGATGTAGCGGGCCGCCGGGCTCGCGAGAAAGAGCACAGCCGGGGCGATCTCCTCCGCGCGTGCGAAGCGGCCCATCGGAGTGCGTGCGAGCAGCGGCGCCGTCATCTGCTCGATGGGCATCATCGGCGCGGTCATGGGCGTCTCGACGACGCCGGGCGCGACGGCGTTCACGCGGATGCCGCGGCGCGCCCACGCGACGGCGAGGGTCTTCGTCAGTTGCACGATGCCGGCCTTCGCCGCGCCGTAGCCAGGCACCATCTCGATGCCGAAGAACGACGCCATCGACGCCGAGTTCACGACGTTCGCGCCGCCGTCGAGCGCGCTCGACGCCAGGAGATCACGCGCCGCCGCGGCCATCCGGTAGGTGCCGAACAGATTCGCGCTCACCGTCTCCTCGAACACGTCGGGCTCGTACTCGTTGCGCCCTCCCGGGAGGTTCTGACCCGCGTTGTTGACGAGAACGTCGAGACGATCGAGGGACGCGGCCACTGCGGCGATCTCGTTCACCTCGGTCATGCGACACGGCCGGTACGCGAACCGCGTGAGGTCGATGTCGTACTCGTCGGCCGCGGCGCGGGTGCCGGTGATCGTGACCCGGGCTCCGGAATCGGCGAACGCGTGCGCAATCACGTAGCCGATCCCCGAGGTGCCCCCGGTCACGAGCACGTGCGCGTCCCCGAAGTCGAAGGTCAACGAGCTCACACTGTCTCCCAGCGTTTGGTCTCCGCGGAGCGGTACATCGCAAGCGCGAGCCGGAGCTCACCCGTCGCGTATTCGGCGCTCGCAGCCGGTGGCGTACCGTGCAGCACCGCGCTCGCGAAGTCGTGCAGCTCGGCCTCGTACGAGCGCAGGTAGCCGCCTTGCTCGCCCTGCTTCACGCCCTTCCAGTCGGTGCCGTCCCAGAGCTTGACCCAGCCCGAGCCCTCCACGGTGAGCTCCCCGCGCGTGCCGGTGACGGTGAACAGCGGTTGGTTCGCGATCGCGCCCGAGGTGAGCATCGCGTCGAACACCGCGACCACCCCCGACTCGAAGCGGATCAGCGCCCGGCACAGCGATTCGCCTTCCATGTCGGGCACCGGTCGACCCAGCGCCGCCACGACCTCGTCGGCTTCGCCCAGCCAGATGCGCAGCGGCCTCAGCCAGTGCGAGCCGGTGTCGATGACGACGCCACCACCGGCCGCGGCGCGGTCGAAGCGCCAGGGGTGCTCACCGCCGTAGAACTCGCCGAGCGGTGGGAAGAACGTCGCGGCCCGGGCGGTCACGACCTCACCGATCGCGCCTTCGGCGATCAGGTCGCGCACGGTCAGCACCTCGGGCCAGTACTGCGCGTTCTCCGCAACCATGAAGGCGGTTCCCGCCGCGCGCGCGGCGGCGAGGATGCGCTCGCACGCCGCGACGGTCGGCGCGAGCGGCTTTTCGAGGAGCACGTGCAATCCCGAGCGCAACGCTTCGGTCGCCACGACTTCGTGCAGGTGGTGCGGCACGGCGATGACCGCCGCTTCGAAGCCGCCGACCGCGATCGCGGCGGCCAGTGACGGGAACGGTGTCGCGCCGGTGCGGTCGGCCACTCGTCGCGCGTGCTCGGGTTCGGGATCGACCGCCGCCGTGACGGTGATCGGTACGTGCGCGCGCTCGATCGTGTCGAGATGCCAGTGCGCGATGGCGCCGCACCCGACCACGGCGGTGCGCAGGGTCACGAGTCCTCCACCTCCACCGGGAACCGTTCGAAGTAGTACGCGAAACGGTCGCGCACTGCGGCGGGATCGACTCCGAAGTCTCCGCGCAGGTCGTACGCGATCCTTCCGTGCTTGCCGCGGGGGTTGGCGGTCATGAACGCCTCGAGGCTCGTGCGCGCATCGGATGTCATCGGCCGGCCGTTGCGCTCGTAGATCTGCTCGACCATACCCACGTCGTCGGCCATGAACTCGTGGAACAGCACGTCGATGCTGCGATCCTCGGGGAGGAGGTGCCGGTCGCGAACGCACGCACGGAGGAGCCGGTCGACCCGGTCGACCCAGTACTCCGCGAGTGCCGCCGGCTCGATCGCCGGGCGGCGCATCCGATCCCCGTACGCCAGCATCGTGATCGCCGACTGGATCACCGAGACCGGGTCGCGGTGCGTCACCGCGAACGTCGCGTCCGGGAACGTTGCGAGGAGCGCGGGTATCTGCTCGAGGTGTTGGGGCGACTTCAACACCCAGCGGTTCGGGCCGCGCAGGAAAGTGAGCACCTGGAGGACGCGTTTCATGTAGGCGTAGGGCTCGTGGTGGTCGAGCGCGAGATAGAAGTCGCGCCACCCCGGCACGCGCGCGAGCCACTCGAGCGTGTACGACGCGAAATCGATGTCCTCGAGCTCGATCTCCTCCTCGATCGCGGTCGGATGCTGGTGGTGCATCGCGCGCAACCGCGGCACCATTTGCATCTGCGCCTCGTAATCGCGCCGGCACCGAGCTTCGCGGTCGTCGGGGCCGGTGTCGTCGGGGCGCGGGCACGGCTCGAGGCTTTCCCAGTAGGGGAGCGATCGCCACCGCGTATCGGCGGCGACGAGGTTCACGAGGTGCGTCGTTCCGGAGCGGGGCAGGCCGATCACCAGGATCGGAGCCGGGAGGTCGATGTCGAGGATCTCGGGGTGGCGGCGCAGCAGGTCGTGCACCAGCAGTCGGGACGTGAGGAGTCGGGTCGTGCGTTGGTGAATGGCGAGCCGGCCGAGCGGTCCGAGCCCGTGATCGGCTTCGACCGCGGCGACCATCGCTTCGAGCCGGGTGCGAAACGACGGGTCGCCGAAGTCGTCGGTCCGCGCGCGGTCCCGAGCCTTGGCGAGCATCGCGTCGGTGTCGAAGGTGACGTCGAGCGACGCGGCGTAGTCGAGCGCGGCGCGCTGTGACGCGTCGACGCGCGGCTGCGCGAGGTCGTCGATGCGGATGATCTCGGTCATCGAGTGTCGAGGCGATCGAGGCGGTGCGACGCGCTTCGCACCTCGCCCTCGAGCCAGCGGGTGAGCCAGACGTTGGCGCCGGCGTGGTCGGCGAGGAGCCGTTCGTGCGCGCGACGGTACGCATCGAGTGCGGGCCGATGCTCGGGATCGACCGCGAGTGCGAGCTCGCAGAGGCGGATCGCCGCGAGCGGGTCGGTGGTGAGCAACGCGCGTGCGCGCTCGGCGACGGCGTCGGTCCCGCCGGCGAGGTCGACGATCTCGCGCGCCCCGTGCTCCGGATCGGCGCCGTAGAGGTCGAGGGTGGAGTGCTGGTGGAACCAACCCGCGTACGTCTCCCAGATCGCGCGGACGCTCCAGTCGACGCGGCCGTAGCCCTCGCCCAGGTCGAGGTGCTCGGGCAGGCGGATCTCGCGCATGGCCGTCCACACGTCGTGCCCGGCGTTCATCGCGGTGACGGTCGCGTCGTGCACGTAGGTGACGGCGTCGCGTATGCGCTCGCACTCGGTCTTGATGGTGGCGGCCCCGCGCACCGGTCCGTGATGGCCGAGGAGGAGCACCTCCGGCTCGACGTCGATCACCCGCTGCACCGACTCGATGAAGGCGGGCGCGCTCCGCATGCGATCGCCGCGCATCGTGACGAGATTCGGGAAGTGCCCGAACAGCGCCGAGAACATGTTGCCGACGAGCGCGATCCGGTCGTCGGGCAGCCACACGACGAGCGAGTCGACGGTCTCGCCGCCCGGCACCGCGATGAGCTCGATCCGCCGGCCGCCGCAGGCAAGGTCGCAGGTGTCGTCGAAGGTGATGTCGGCGTGCGCGGGAGTGGGCAGCGGCGGGATCTCGGCGGCGTCGCCGCGCGCGTAGCCGGTCTGTCCCATGACGTCGGCAAAGAACGGGAGCGAGCGGCGGATGCGCAGGCCGTGGATGCGTTCGTCGTCGGCTTGGCACGAGGTGATGTTGGCCTGCGCGACGAGCTGGGTGCCTGCTTCTCGGAACGTCGCGACGCCCCCGATGTGGTCGGTGTGACTCTGCGTGAGGATGATGTAGCGAGTGGGCGCGGTGGTGATCGCGTCGTAGTTGCGCTTGTGCGTACGCGCCTCGAACCACATCCCGGTGTTCACGACGATGCGGCCGTCGTCAGTGGTGATGAGGTAGGTCGACGACATCCCGGGTGAGCACCAGATCGCCGAACCCATCTCGATCGCGGCCGGCGCCGACGCGGGGCCGACGGCGAAGAAGTCGGGTTGGGATCGCACGAAGTCCGACGGCACGTCGCGATGCTGCACGGTGTGCCGGGAGTGGCGCTACTCCGAGCGCGGCGCGACGGCCGGCGCCGGACTCTCTTCGGTCAGGCGCTGGGCCCGAACCGCTCGACCCGTATCCGATCGGCCGCCAGGCCGAGGTCGACGAGGAGGTGACTCGCGGCGTCGGCAAACCCGGAAGAGCCGCACACGTAGGCAGTGGTCGTCGGCGCCGTCGCGGCACGCGCGACGAGGCCGGCCAGGTCGTCGCGCGTGAGCCGGCCCGGCGGTCGCGCGAAGTCGGTCGGGGTCACACGCGTGTACACGACGGTTGTCTCCGGCCCGCGGATCTCGCCGGCGAAGAAGAGGTCTTCGGGCGAGCGCACCGACACCACGAGGTTCACGAGGTCCGTGCGGTTCGTGCGGCGCGCGAGGCGGAGCATGGCCATGAGCGGCACGACGCCGGAGCCACCGGCCACGAGGAGCGCGGGCGCTTCGGCCGTCCACACGAAGAAGCCACCGATCGGACCGCGGAGTTCGAGCGTGTCGCCGACGATCACCTCGTCGTGCAGAAACGTGGAGACCTCACCGTCGAGCAGGCGCTCCACCGTCAGCTCGATCTCGTTCGTGCCGTCGGGCGCCGACCCGACCGAATACGACCGCGACGCCGTGTAGCCGTCGGGTGCGGTGAGTCGCACCACGTAGTGCTGGCCCGCGAGACGGGTCGACGGCTGCTCGAGCGCGAGCCGGAACGTCTTGGCCCGCGCGGTCTCGGGCCGGATGTCGACGACGGTCGCGTGGTGCCACGGGTTCGGGCGCGCCACGATCGGGCCCCTATGCGCTCGTCGCGAGGTACTCGTGGACGGATCGCACCGCGCTCGACCCCTCGCCGACCGCGGCCGCGACGCGCTTCATCGATCCCTGGCGCACGTCTCCGACCGCGAACACACCGGGGAGCGACGTCTCGAACGGCAGGGGAGCGCGCGTGGTGAACGCCGATCCGCCTCCTGCCGGTTCGGGCAGCGATCGGTCGGTGATGATGAAGCCGCCCCGGTCGAGCGTGACGCACTCGCCCAGCCACGCGGTTGCCGGCTCGGCGCCGATGAAGCAGAACAAGCCGGCGCACACAATCGTGCGGGTTTCACCGGTCGGGTTGTGCTCGAGGGTCGCGTGACTCAAATGTGCGTCGCCGGCGAGCGCGCGCACCTCGGTCTCGGTCACGACGTCGATGCGGGGGTTGGCTTCGACCCGTTCGATCAGATACGTCGACATCGTCTCGGTGAGCGAGCTCCGGCGGATGAGGAGTGAGACGTGGCACCGCTGCTCGGCCAGGTAGATCGCAGCCTGACCGGCCGAGTTGCCGCCGCCGACCACGACGACGTCGGAGCCGCCGCAGATCCGCGCCTCGAGGTCGGTGGCGGCGTAGTAGACGCCCGCGCCTTCGAAGCGATCGAGGTCCGGGATCGGGAGCCGCCGGTAGCGGGCGCCGGTCGCGACGATCACCGTCCGGCTCGGGAGCTCGCTGCCGTCGGCCAGCACGATCACATGGAAGCCGTGCTCGACGCGCAGGCCGGCAACCTCGCACGGCGCGTTGAGCCGGGCGCCGAGCCGCATCGCCTGGATCGCGGCGCTCGCCGCGAGATCCTCACCGGAGACACCGTTCGGGAAGCCGACGTAGTTCTCGATGCGGGAGCTCGATCCCGCCTGTCCGCCGATCGCGACGGCGTCGAGCGAGATCGTGTCGAGCCCTTCCGACGCGCCGTAGACCGCAGCGGCCAGACCGGCCGGGCCGCTCCCGACGACCACGAGATCGCAGAGGTACCCGGGCGCGGGCCGGAACGTGAGCCCGAGATGCTCGGCGAACTCTCCGGGTGTCGGCCGCTTGAGCAGCGCGGTGGGCGTCACCACGATCGGCGCGTCACGGGGCCCGACGCCGAACCCGGCGAGGAGCACGGCCGGGTCGGGCTCGTCCTCGAGGTCGGTCCACGTGTGCGGGACCCTCGACCGGTTGGCGAACGCGCGCAGCGCGATCGCTTCGGGCGAGTACCGCGAGCCGATGATGCGTATCGCGCCCGCGCCTTCGCCGGCGCGCAGCAGCTCCCGGCGCGCGACGAACGCTCGGAAGATCGGGTCGGAGAGCTCCGGACGGCTGCTCATCATGCGCCGGAACTCGTCGTGTTCGATGGCCACGACGCGACCCGGCCGCGAGACGCGAGCGGTGAGATACGCGCGCTGGCCCGTGAGGAGATTGAGCTCGCCGAGGAAGCGGCCGGCGCTGTGGACCGCCACGACGACGTCGCCGGTCGGTTCGCGGCGCACGATCTCGACCTCACCGTCGAGGATGACGATGAAGTCGTAGCCGGCGTCACCCGCGCGGTAGAGCACGTCGCCGGCCTCGACCGCGCGCTCGGTACCGAACGTCGCGAGGTCGACCAGCTGGCTCTCGCTCAACGCCACCGACGCCACGTCATAGGTGTCGCTCCCGGCCATGCGCGCAGGATATGTCCACGCTCCTGCGGCTGCGACCTCCGGCGTCGCGTCCTACGTCGTCACCAGATCCGAGTACTCCGGGTGCTCCTTGATGAAGCGCGCGACATACGGGCAGCGCGGCACGACCCGCAAGCCGCGGCCGCGGATGTCGGCCAGCGCACCGCGCGCGAGCTCGCCGGCGAGTCCGTGCCCCTCGAACTCCGGGAAGACCTCGGTGTGCAGGACGACACGCGCGTCGCGCCGGTCGCGGTACGTCGAGAACCCCGCGAGCACGCCGTCGACCGAGATCTCGTAGCGGCCCGCGCCGGCGTTGTCGACGACGCGCACCGATCCGTCTCCCACCATCCCGCCATCCTCCCAGACCCGCCGCCATCCCGCCCCGGCGCCCGCAGGCGTCCGTAGACCACACGCCGTGTGGTCCACAGACGCCTGGAATAGAAGTAGTAGTTGCTTGTTATTTGTGGTACGTTCTTCGGAGATCGAGGAGGTTGGCCATGAACCAGCGGGTAGCACTCGTCACGGGGGCGTCACAGGGGCTCGGGCTCGCGCTGGCCCGGGAGCTCGCCGATGCGGGATGGACACTCGTGGTGGACGCCCGCCGGGCCGAGCGGCTCGCCGAGGCGGTGGCCGAGCTCGGGACCCGGACCACGGTCGTGGCGGTCCCCGGCGACGTGACCGACCCCGAGCACCGCGATCGCCTCGTCGCCGCGGTTGCCGAGCTGGGCCGGCTCGACCTGCTCGTCAACAACGCGAGCACGTTGGGTGCGAGCCCGCTCCCCGCGCTCGACACGATCGATCTCGACCTGCTCCGGCGCGTCTACGAGGTCAACGTGGTGGCGCCCCTCGCGCTGACGCAGCAACTGCTGCCGGCGATCATCGCCGGGCACGGCACGATCGTGAACATCACCTCCGACGCCGCGGTCGAGGCCTACGAGGGTTGGGGCGGCTACGGGTCGTCGAAGGCGGCGCTCGAGCAACTGTCGGCCGTGTTCGCGGCCGAGCATCCGGAGCTGCGGGTGCTGGTGGTGGATCCCGGCGACATGCGCACCGAGATGCACCAGGACGCGTTTCCGGGCGAGGACATCTCCGATCGTCCGCTCCCGGGTGAGATCGCGCCCGGGCTGTTCGCGCTGATCCAGTCGGACCGTTCGAGTGGACGGGTTCGCGTCGCGGAGGTCTGGTCGTGACCGCCGTGCTCGAGCGCTCCGCTCTCACGATCCCGCTCGAGCCCGCGCTCGAGGCGCACGAGCCTCCGGAAGCACGAGGGCGCCGGCGCGACAGCGCGCGTCTGCTCGTGTCGACCGGCGACACCGACGTGACGCACACGACGTTCGCCGCCCTGGCCGACCACCTGCGCGCGGGCGACACGCTCGTCGTGAACACGTCGGCCACGATCCCCGCGGCCATCGGAGGCCTCACCGCCGACGGCCTCGCCCTCTGTGTGCACTTCTCCACCGAGCTGCCCGGCGGGCTGTGGCTGGTCGAGGCGAGGCTTCCCGTGGGAGCCAGCACCGAGCCGTTCCCCGACGATCTCGGCGGCGCCGACGTGTTGCTGGCGGGCGGCGGCCGGGTGCACATGCTCGACCGCTTCGGCTCGTCGCAACGACTGTGGATCGCCGCGCCACACCTCGCGACCACGGTGCTCGAGCACCTCGCGCTCCACGGCGAGCCCATCCGCTACAAGCACGCACCCGGCGCGTGGCCGCTCGAGGCGTACCAACAGATCTTCGGCCGCGAGCCCGGCAGCGCGGAGATGCCGAGCGCGGCGCGTCCCTTCACATCCGAGGTCGTGGTCGATCTCGTGCGGCGAGGAGTGACGATCGCCCCCGTGCTCTTGCACGCGGGTGTCTCCTCGCTCGAAGCTCACGAGATGCCCTACCCCGAGCGGTACCGCGTGCCCGACGCGACTGCTGCACACGTGAACGCCGTGCATGCGAGCGGCGGGCGCGTGATCGCGGTCGGCACCACGGTGGTGCGCGCGCTCGAGACCACAGCCGATACGCACGGCGTCGTGCACCCGGGCCGCGGTTGGACCGAGCTCGTCGTGACTCCCGAGCGCGGCGTGCGCGCGGTCGACGGTCTCGTCACCGGTTGGCACGAGCCCGAGGCCACGCACCTGCTCATGCTCGAGGCGATCGCCGGGCGGCCCGCGCTCGAACGCGCGTACTCCGAGGCCCACGCCGAGGGTTACCTGTGGCACGAGTTCGGCGACAGTCACCTCCTGCTCCCGGGAGCAGATCGATGACCGGCGAGCGGGTCGCGCCCGCGTTGCCGGAAGGCCGGCGCGCGGTCATCTACGCGCTCCGCCGCCGTGGACAGGCCACCGCCGACGACATCGCGCGCCAACTCGACATGACGGTCAGCGGCGCGCGCCAGCACCTCACGGCGCTCGTCGACGACGGGTTCGCCGAGGCCGCCGAGCTGCCCCGGCCCAAGGGGCAACGCGGCCGCGCGCAGCTCTCGTACACCGTGACCGACCGCGCCGACGCACTGTTCCCGAAGGCGTACGGCGAGCTGACGAACGAGCTGCTCGGGTACGCGTCCGAGTCCGATTCCGGGCTCGTCGACACGCTGTTCGCCCGCCGCCGCGACGAGCGCATCCGCAACGCCACCGAACGGCTGGCGCGCCGGCGCTCCTTGAAGGCGAAGGTCGCCGAGCTCACCCGGATCCTCGACGACGACGGCTATCTCGCGACCTTCGAAGAGGTCGCGCCGGGCGTCTTCCGGATCATCGAGCACAACTGCGCGATCTGGGCGGTGGCCCAGCGCTACGGCCAGGCCTGCACGAGTGAGCTCGACTTCATCCGCGCCGCGCTCTCCGGCGCCGACGTGGAGCGCGTGCAGCACATGGTGGCCGGCGCGCCCCACTGTGCCTACGAGGTCCGCGCCCGCGCGCACACCGGCTGACGCGCGGCCCGGTCACGGGCGTGCCGGTGACGCGCGAGACTGCAGCGTGCGATCCTCGTTGCGGCCGGTCGCGGCCGGCTTTCTCGTGTTCGGCTTCTACGCCGGCGCGTTTTCCGTCGCCGCGATCAACATCGAGCGCACCTTTCACCTCTCGGACGCCGAGTTGGGGTTCTTGCTGGCGACGGGCATCGTCGCCGCGACCGCCGTCGCCGCGATCGGCGGCATCGTCACCGACCGGTGGGGTGCCGGCGTCACGCTCGCTCGCGGGCTGATCATCTGGGGTTCCCTGCTCGTCGTCGAGGCGCTGGCGCCGCACATCGCAGTGTTCGCGCCGGCGATGACGCTCGCGATCGCGTCGGGCGGACTCGTCGACGTGGTCATCAACGTCACCGCGGCCGACGCCCTCGCCGCCGAACCGGGTCGGCTCGTGCGGTTCCACGGCCTGTGGAACATCGCGTGCGCGCTCGGCGCGACGGCCACGGGTGTCGCGCTCCGGTTCGGCGCGTCGTGGCGAGCGGTCTGGGCGGGACTCGCCGTCGTCGTGATCATCGACGGGCTCGTCACGTACCGCGCCCGCGTCCCCGAACCGGCGCGGGTCGAGCACCCGTCGATGTTGCGCGCGCTCGTCGGGCTGCGCCACGAGGGGCTCACGGTTCTCGCCCTCGTGTTCGCCGCGTCGGCGATGGTCGAGGGCGGGGTCGCCACGTGGGGGGTGCTCTACCTGCGGGCGCACGACGGTCTCGGCGTGTTGGCCGGCGTCGGCGCGTACGTGGCGGGGAACGCGCTCGCGACCGTCGCTCGCGTCGGGAGCACCTCGATCGTCGCGGCGCTGGGAACGCGCCGCACGGTCGGCCTCGGCGCCGTGATCACCGCGATCGGGATCGCATCGGAGGTGCTCTGCCACGCGCCGCTGCTCGCCGCGTCGGGTCTCGCGGCCGCGAGCCTGGGTGTGTCCGTCGTGTGGCCGTTGCTGATCGCCGACGTGAGCAACGAGGCGCAGCACCCGGCGCTCGCGATCGGAGGGGTCACGGCGGCGGGCTATCTCGGGATGGTCGCCGGGCCGCCGATCGTCGGCAGTGTCTCGGGCGCGTTCGGGCGGCCGACCGGCCTCATGGTGCTCGCCGGCATCGCGTTGTTCGTCGCGTTCACCCCGGCGCACGTGCGGGCGACCACGCGTCCGGCCTGAGTCGCCCACCTACGGGCGAGGGTCAGTTGCGGGTGTCCTCGAGCCAGGCCGGCATGTCGATGGGCGGGTTCGGGAGCGGGCGCACGTTGCGTTCCGCGAGGAAGCGATCGTGGCCGTCGGGATCGGCGGCGAAGGAACGCGGGTCGCCCATCATCACCTCGAACAGCTCTACGCCGTCGGGTCCGGCGACGAACGGCCCGAACGTGTCGCCCTGGTCGAGCGCGATGTGCGTTCCCTTCCGGCAGTGCACGTCGCCGCACGACATCTCGCCCTCGAGCACGAACACGACGTGGTCGCTGTTGTGCCCGTGGGGCTGCACGATCATTCCCGGGTCCCACTTCGCGTAGAGCGACAAGTAGCCGGGCGAGAAGTCGAGCCACTTCTCGCGTATCGACACGTCGCGGTCGGCGTGGCGCTGGCGCCGCACCTCCTGCCACTCCAGGTCGTCGAGGTGGGTGAACCGCGGGCTGTTCGCCATCGGAATCTCCCTTGCCAGAGAATCTTAGGAGCGAGAGAATAGCCCGATGCCGGAGGTCGTAGCCGCATGAGCAGTGAGGCGCAGATCCGGAGGCCCGGGTGGGTTTCGCGCGTGTCGCGGGTGTTCGAGGGCCGGAGGTCGTAGCCGCATGAGCGCGGAACCGAGGTTCTTGTCGGAGCCGGGGCCGATGGGGTTGTTCACCCGGCTCACTCGGGTCGGCCTCCTGCTCGAGGCGTTTCAGCAGCGGTGTCTCGACGCGTTCGACATTCGCCTCATCGACTTCTCGGTGCTGCGCGTGCTCCAGCTCGCGGGCGCGCCGTACCGCGTGTCCGCGGGGGAGCTGAGCGAGATCGTGCTGCGCTCGAGCGGAGGCATGACGCAGATTCTCGATCGCCTCGAGCAGCTCGGCCTCGTGCACCGGGTCACCGATCGCGACGACCGGCGCAAGGTCCTCGCCGAGCTCACCGACGAGGGTCTCGACACCGTGCAACGCGCGAGCGCGGCCTACGCGCGGGAGCGGCGCCGGCTGTTGCGTCATCTCTCGGGCGCGCAGGTCGAGCGGGCCGACGCCGCGGTGCGGTTGTTGCTCGACGTGTTCATCGACGATGCCGCCCGGGCGTGACAGGACGCGCGCGTTACGTGGCTGTACGGCAACGTACTGATTACGGACCGAGCCTTCGCACCACCCGGTCGGCCGGGCATGGTAACGATGTGGCGTGACTGAGCGGCTGCTCCAGCTCGACGACCGGACCCTCGTCGTGGCCGGCGCGGGCGGGGGAGGCATCGGTACCGCCACCTGCGCGGCGATCGTGCTCGCGGGCGGCCGTGTGATCGCGATCGACAACAACATCGACCGTCTCGACATGGTGGCTCGGCTCGCGCGCGTCACGCCGCGTCTCGCGGATGCGCGCGACATCGCGGCCATCGAGCGGGTCTTGTCGACCGAAGGACCCGTGCACGGTCTCGTGCACGTGGCGGGTGGGTTGCGGGTCGACCAGTGGGAGCGCACCGAAGACCTGCGCCTCTCCTCCTTCGACGACGTGATCGCGAACAACCTGCGATCGGCGCTCGTGACCTCGCGGGCGGTCGCGACGCAGATGATCTCGACCGGCACACCCGGCGCGATCGTGCACGTCGCTTCGATCGCCGCGCTCGGCGCGCTCCCGTACGGGGCCGCCTATGCGGTCGCGAAGGCCGGGATGCTCGCGCTGATGC
>CAZLEC010000015.1:0-19085 GCA_964558245.1 uncultured Burkholderiales bacterium
TGGAGGCGGGCCGCGCACCATGTCGACGCGGGCGAATCCTGCAGCCCGAGCGAGCGCGCCGAGCGCTTCCGCAGTGGGCACGTACCAGTTGCCGAAGTCGGCATTGAGCTCACCGCCGGCGTGCAGCTCGAGCAGGCTGCGGCCCGCGTTCCCGGGCACCTGCGCGGCCACGGTCTCGATCACCGCGACCTCGTTCGTGACCGCGCGCACCCGCTCCACACACGTGAGCGGTTCCCGCATGTGGTACAGGACGCCGAGGTACAACACGACGTCGAACGTCCCCAAGGTCGAGAGGTCGACCGAGGTGAAGTCGGCGACGACGGGCTCGACGCGGCTGCCGAGCACGCGGTGCGCGAGCTCGAACCCGCGCCGGCCCGGGAGGTCATCGCACCAGAAGTCGGTGGTGTCACGCGACTGGTCGGGAAGCTCGCCCCGCGCGAGGCACTCGTTCCAGTACTGCGCACGCGACGGGAAGTCGACACCCCATGCGTAGTGATCGAGCGCGACGACGCGCGACGCGCCGGCCCGCTCGGCCAGGAACGAGTAGTAACCGTCCCATGCGCCGATGTCGAGCACCGATCGTCCGTGGAGGTCGGGAAGTTGGGCGTCCGTCACCATCTCGGCCATCACCGACTGACCCTTGGTGACGACACCGTTGCCGAGGTCGATGGTGTGGTACCAGGCGAAGGAGTCGACCTCCGCCTGCAGCTGCGCCGGGTCGACCACGCCGACCGACAGTAACCGCGTTGCGGTCAGGCCGGTCTGATCAACTCCGCTGATCCGACCGGCCCATGAACATCCCCTTCAGGCTCTCGTAGCTCTCGAGGCAGCGACCGGCGCCCAGCACCACACATTCGAGCGGCGCATCCACGAGGTGGACCGGAAGATCCGTCTCGGCGCTGATCCGATGGCCGAGCCCGCGCAGCAGCGAGCCGCCCCCGACGAGATGGATGCCGTTGAGAATGAGGTCCTGCGCCAGCTCCGGCGGTGTGCGGGCGAGGCACGCGATCACCGCGTCGCAGATCGCGCGCAGCTGCTCCTCGATGGCGCCGCGCACCTCCTCGGGCACGAGCACGATCGTCTTCGGCAGGCCCGACATGAGATCGCGGCCGCGCACCTCGGCCTTGAAATCGTCGTCGAGCGCCCACGCCGACCCGATCGCGAGCTTGATCTCCTCGGCGGTGCGCTCACCGATCGCGATTCCGTACTCCCGGCGCACGTAGCCCTGGATCGCGGCGTCGATGTCGAACGATCCGACACGCAGCGCCTCGAGCGCGACAACTCCCCCGAGCGAGATGACGGCGACTTCGGTCGTGCCGCCCCCGACGTCGATGACCATGTTGCCCATCGGCTCGTGGATCGGCAGCCCGGCGCCGATCGCGGCGGCCATCGGCTGCTCGATCAGATCGGTCTGGGCCGCGCCGGCCCGACGGGCGGCCTCGAGCACGGCCCGTTGTTCGACGTGCGTGATCGCCGACGGCACGCAGATGAGGACCTTCGCCCGGTACAGGCGGTTGATCCCCGCCCGCTGGAACAGCAGACGGATCATGCGCTGCGTGATGTCGAAGTCGGTGATCGCTCCCCCGCGCAGGGGCCGCACGGCAACGATGTAGCCGGGCGTGCGGCCGATCATCTGCCAGGCCTCTTGGCCCATGGCGAGCACGTCTTGCGTGCGGCTGTTGAGCGCGATCACCGTCGGCTCGTTGAGGATGATGCCCCGCGAGCGCGCGTATACGAGTGTGTTCGCCGTACCGAGATCGATCGCGAGATCGCGAGACAGGATGCAGCCTTACTCGGCGGGGCGGCGCCGGCGCGCCGATGGCTCGGGTGCGAGCGCGCGCAGACCGCGCTCGAACTCCTCGATGCTGTGCTCCATCGAGTTCGGTCGCCGGTTGCGCAACAAGATGGTGGTGATTCCGACAGCGCTGGCGAGGACGGCGAACAACAAGAAGGCCATGCGCGTCTAACCCTCGCCCGGAGCCGGAGCCGTGAACGCAGGAACGGACACCGGCCGGATCGGATGCTCGCCGAGCGCCCAATCCGAGCCGCGGCTCCAGTGCTCTTGCTTCCAGATGGGAGCAGTCTCCTTCAACGTGTCGATGCAGTACCGAGCGGCATCGAACGCGGCTTCGCGGTGCGGCGCCGAGACCGCGACGGCGACCGACGGCTCCGACAGCGTCAACTCGCCGACCCGGTGCACCAGCGCGACCCGCTCGAGGTCGGACCACCGTTTGCGCGCCTCTGCCACGATCTCCTCCATGACCCGGCGCGCCGGCTCCTCGTACGCCTCGTACGTCATGCCGCGAACGTCGTTACGGCCGTCGGCATGGTCGCGCACAACACCCACGAAACACACAACGGCGCCCGAGCGCGGTGTCGCAGCCCACGAGTGCAACGTCTCCACCGGGAGCGCGGCGTCGGTGAGCACGACCCAGTCGGACGCGTCGTTCGGGGGACAGAGCACGGAGAAGAGTCTACGGAACGACGTCCTCGGTCCGCCCGGGCGGCCGGATCGGGGGGCCGTGGGCGCGGCCGCGAACGCAATGTGCGTCGTTACACTCGATTCCGATGGGCTTCGGGGGTGACGAGCACGAAGACGAGGCGCCCGGCAATCGACCCGGCGACGACGATCTCGACTTCGGCGGCCCGCTGCCGCACCCACTCGACCGGCTCTGGCTGCACCCGAGCGAGCTCTCACCGTTCGTCGGCGCCACGGCGAGCCGGCCGAAGTCGATGTGGACCACGACGCTCGTCGCGGGTGCGGCCGGGGCCATCCTGACGCTCGCGGTGCTGGGCGCGGTCGGCGCGCTCGGCCGCCCGTCCGATCACGTCTCCGAGCCGGGCGCGGTGCCGACCAGCACGCCGATCGCGACGGCGCGAGCGGTCGCGATCGCAGTCGCCGACTCGGTCGTGGCGGTCAGCGCACGCGACAAGCACGGCGCCCGGCGGGGATCGGGCGTGTGCATCCGCAAGGCCGGCGAGATCCTCACGAGCGACCGGCTCGTCGGCGACGCGACGAAAGTCGACGTCACCACCTCCGACGGCGTCGTGCGCCCGGCGCGGGTCATCGGCCGCGACTCCACCACCGACCTCGTGCTCCTCGGCGTCGCCGCCGGCGCGAGCACGACCGGTCCCACGGGCGGCACGGGCCCGGCGCCGATGGCGCAGCCGGCGCAGTTCGCGGCGCGATCGCTCCGAGCCGGCGACACGGTGTGGGTCGTCGGCGCCCCCGGTCCCGGCGATTCGTCACCGTGGATGAGCAGCGGTCTCGTCGACTCCACCGACAGCCTGGTGGCAGTCTCGAGCGGGCCCACGACGAGTGGGTTGGTCGAAACCGCGGCGGCGTCCAACTCGGGATCGACCGGCGGCGCACTCGTCGACCACACCGGAGACGTCACCGGCATCGTGCTCTCCCCGGTCGGCGACGACCGGATGACCTACGCAATCCCGATCTCCACCGCGTTGTCGGTCGCGAACGATCTGCGTGCGCACGGCTACGCGATACACGGCGCCCTCGGCATCAACGGCGTGAACGATCCCGACGGACCGACCGTCTCGAGCGTGATCGCGGGCGGCCCCTCGGCCCGCGCCGGGGTGAAGGTCGGCGACGTGATCGACTCCGTCGACAGCCACGAGGTGTACTCGATGGACGACGTGATGGCCGTCGTGCGCCACGACCGGCCCGGCCAGCCGGTGGAGCTCACGCTCGAACGGGGTTCGGCCACACTGAAGGTGCGCGTCACGCTCACCGGCATGATCTCGGGCTGAAGCCGGCCCTGAATCTCCGGCGGCGACCCGACCGCGCGAGCATGGGCCACACCCACCCGCACCAGGAGACCGCCATGACGAAAGCCGAAGAGCAGGAGCTCGACGACGTCGATCGCGAGCTCCTCAACGCGGTGCAGTGGGACTTCCCGCTCGAGCCCCGGCCCTACGCCGCGCTCGGCGACCGACTCGGCATCAGCGAGCCGGAAGTGCGTGACCGCATCGAGCGCGCGAAAGCCGCGGGCGTGCTCCGCCAGCTGTCGGCCATCTTCGACACCCGCGCGCTCGGGTACACCTCGGCCCTCGTCGCCGCGAAGGTCGACGCGGACCACGTCGACGAAGCGGCCGCGATCGTGAGCGCGCACCCGGGCGTCAGTCACAACTACAAGCGCAACCACGCCTACAACCTCTGGTACACGATCGCGGTGCCGCCGGGTGCGTCGCTCGACGAGCACATCGACGTATTGCACCGCGCGTCCGGCGCGACGGTCACGCGCAAGCTCCCGACGCTCAAGCTGTACAAGATCGGCGTCAAGCTCGACATGACCGGGAAGACCGCGGCCGACGCCAAGACCGAAGTGCTCGAGCACGAACGTCCGGAACGCAAGGCCGAGATGCCGGTGCCCGACCTCTCCGATCTCGAGCTCGCGGTCATCCGCGTCGTGCAAGAGGACCTCCCGAACGTCGAACGCCCGTTCGCGGCACAGGCCGCGTCCATCGGGATCGACGAGGACACGCTGATCGACACCATCCGGTCGCTCAAGGAACGCAAGCTGATGCGCCGTTTCGCGGCGGTGATGAACCATCGCAGCGCAGGCTTCAAGGCCAACGCGATGGGCGTGTGGGCGGTACCCGACGACCGGCTCGACGAGATCGGTCCCCAAATGGCGACGTTCTCGGCCGTGAGTCATTGCTACCGGCGGCCGACCTACGACGACTGGCCCTACAGCGTGTTCACGATGGTGCACGGCCGCAGCGCCCGGGACTGCGAAGCGACGATCGACGCGATTCGCGAAGAAACCGGCGTCGACGAGTACTGCCTGCTGTGGTCGGTCAAGGAGTACAAGAAGATCCGGCTCCGCTACTTCGGCACCGAGTGGCAGGAGTGGGAACGTGAGAACCTCGGGGTAGGTACCACTCCGTAGACTGTCGAGGTGAGCGACCTCCCCTTCGGGCCCGGATTCCCGAACCCGTTCGGCTTCGATCTCGATCAGCTGATGCGGATGCTGCAATCGCAGGGGCCGGTCAACTTCGACATTGCCCAGCAGGTCGCGAACGCGGTCGCGACCGCGCAGCCCGACACCGGCGAACCGGCTTCGGAGCCCAAGATCGAACCCTCGGTGATCACGAGCTTCGACGACGTAGTTCGCGCCGCGCAGGTGACGGTCTCGGAGACCACCGGAATCGCGGCGACGCTCGGGATCCCGAGCGTGTGCGTCGACCGTTCGGGTTGGGCCCAGGCGACGCTCGAAGGACTGATGCCGGTCCTCACGGCACTCGCCGGCGCGCTCCAACGCTCGAGCGCCGCCGACTCCGACGACATCGTGGGAATCGGCGAGGCACCGGTGCCCGCCGACGGCGGCGACATCGGCGCGTTCCTGATGCAGAGCCTGTTGCCGCTCCTTCTCGGCGTGTGGTCGGGCTCGATGATCGGCCAACTCGCACACCACGCCCTCGGTCAATACGACCTGCCGCTCCCGCTGCACGGTCCACCGAGACAGCGGTTCCTCGTTCGCAACGTCGAAGCGTTCGGCGAGGAGTGGTCGCTCCCCGCCGACGAGCTCCGCTACGCCCTGGCCCTGCGCGAGGTCGTGCACGGCGCCCAGCGCTCGGTTCCCTGGGTCCGCGACGAGCTCGAGCGGCTGGCGACGGAGTACGTAGCGGCCTACGAAGTGCAGCCGGACGCGTTGCAGGAGCAACTCGGCGACTTCAACCTGGCCGACGCGGCATCGGTGGCGTCGCTCGCGCAGCTCGGCGATCCGAGCGCGCTGCTGGGAGCGATGCGCTCCGAGCGGCAAACGCCGCTCCTGGAGGCCCTGCAACGCTTCGTGTCCGTGCTCGAGGGCTACACCGACATCGTGGTCGAGACGCTCGGCGCGAACATGATGACGTCGCACGCGCGCATCGACGAGGCGCTGAAGCGACACCGTCTCGACCGTGGTGAGTCGGCGGCGTTCGTCGACCGCCTCCTCGGCCTCGAGCTCGATCGCGGCCACTACGACGTCGGCGTGGCCTTCAGCCGCGGCGTGGTGGAGCGCGGCGGCATGGAGCAGCTCAACCGACTGTGGACCGGGCCCGAGATGATGCCGACGCGTGCCGAGCTCGAGGCCCCCGGCCTGTGGCTCGCCCGCATCGATCTCTAGTCAGAACCACGTCAAGGTCGCGGGCGCGGGCGCGGTCGCGAACATCGCGTCGGCCCGGGAGACGGCCCCGGCGCGGTGCTCGTCGACCTCACCGGCCTCGGTGAGCGTGGCCCAGGAGTTGCCGCCGAGCAGGAGCGCGCCGAGGGCCGAGCGCGAGCAGCTCACCTCGGGCGAGGCCGTCGAGCTCACTCGACAACTCGCGCCGGCCGGACCGCCGTCGAGCACGAAACGCGATCGCGAGCCGTCGCGGTCGACGACCTCGATCGTGAGCTCTCCCGGCGACGCGTACGTCCTGGCCGCGAGGAGTGCCGCGGGATCGAGCGGCTGCACCCACAACGAGTCGTTGTAGAACTCGGTACGCATCTGCCGGGGGTCGGTCAGCATGAACCGCAGCGGTTCGTCGGCCGGAAGATTCGTCGCGACGATCTTCACGACCAGGTCGATCCCGAACACGTATTCCCACAGCGCGGCGCGCGCCAACGGGTTGGTGGCCTGCAGGTCCCAGACGAACAGCTCTCGGTCCGCGAAGCCGCCGTACCACTCACCCTTGATCTCGTACGCGACGTAGCCGTCGACCCGTCCGTCGGCGTCCTCGTGCACGGCGTCGAAGAACGCGCGCCCGTTCTCCGACACCCAGAACACTTCCGGCCACCAGGAGTCGGGGCGTGAGACCATGCCGGCCCGGCCGACGCGCACCTGCTCGTAGACCTGTCGGTACAAGACGTCGGCTTCGCCGCGATGGACGAGGCGGACGCGCCCCGGGTCGGCGACGGAACGGGCGA
This sequence comes from uncultured Burkholderiales bacterium, assembly GCA_964558245.1. GTDB lineage: Bacteria > Actinomycetota > Acidimicrobiia > IMCC26256 > PALSA-610 > JBBQER01. The sequence continues at coordinate 6,911 of CAZLEC010000015.1, forward strand.
GACGCGCGTGGTTGTGCGCGATCGAGCAGCCGAGTCGCCACGTGGCCGCGCCGTAGCCGAATCGCCTATAGATGACGCTCTCGGACGCGGTCAACGTCGACGCGACCTCTCCGCGCGCCCGCGCGTCTTCGTGCAGCGCGCCGATCATCGCGCTGAGCACGCCTCGCCGGCGGTGCGTGGGCTGCACCGCCACGGACGACACGCCGGCGACGGGGACACATTCGCCGCCCGGCATCGTCAGCTCGAACGAGTACGCGCGGCTGCAGCCGACCATGGTGTTGCCCTCGAACGCACACTGCGTACGGTCGATCTGGTCGCGGACCCAGCTGTCGGCGCGATCGGGAGTGCGGGGCGGCGCCCCGAAGCCGCGCCGGTCGACCTCGAGCATCGTCGCGAGCTCGGCCTCCGCGATAGGTCGGACCTCGATGGGCATCCGCTCGTTCTACTCGGACGGATCGCCGGTCGTCGCGGGATTTCGTCTCGGCGGAGGAGTCGGGCCCGGTCGCCGGACGGCGCCGACGTACGACAGGCCCGCGAACAGGAGCACGAGCGCCACCAGATAGATGCCGCCGCGCCCGCGGCCGGGGAAGATGACTGCCAGCACTCCGCCGAGCACCCACACGAGTTGAAAGCGCGTCTCGAAGCGCGCGAACGCGCGGCCGCGCGCCGCGTCGGCGCCGTCACGCTGGAGAAGACTGTCGAACGCGAGGCGACCGGCCGCCGACCCGGCCGAGATCGCCACCGCCGCGACGACCAGCGCGGCGCGGCCGCCGGAACGCGCCGCGAACACCAATGGGATCCCCGGCCCGACCAGCGATCCCGCGAGGATCCACTCCTCTCGCGTTCGCCGGCGGAACAGCGGTGCGACGACGGTCCCGGCGGCGGTCCCGATCGCGCTCATCATGAGCACGAGCCCGTACATCCATGCCGGCTCCCGCCCCGACTTGAGGACGAACGCGGCGAAGAAGGTGAAGAAGCCCACCGCGCCGCGCATCAGGCCCATCGCGGTACCGGCCGTGATGATGCTCCGGGTGTGGAGCGCGTCCCGGTCGCCGACGGTCTCCGCCTTCGCGACCTTCTCGGCGCGCGGGAGGTTGAACGCCGCGAGCATCCCCACCACGAAGATCACCGACGCGAAGCGCAGCACCCACGGCGCGTGTGCAAAGCGGAGGATCAAGGCGGCGATCGGTCCGGCGGCGATGCCACCCAGGATGCTGATGAACGCGAGGCGTGAGTTCGCCAACACGAGCTCGCCCTTGTTCTTGATCACGCTCGGTACGAGCGCGCTCTTCGTCACGCTCTGCGTCTTGGAGAGCACGAGGGCCCCGAACGCCAACGGGTACAGCGCGTAGCCGTTCACGTGCGCGGCCATGATCAGGCACAGCACCGCCCGGGCGGCCATGGTCGCGGCGAACGTGAAGCGCCGGCCCCCACGGGTGCGGTCGATCAGCGGACCGAACACCGGCGCGACGAGCGCGAACGGCGCGAGCGTCAGCAACAGGTACAGCAGCACTTTCGGACGCGCCGCGCTGCTCGTCGCGCTGAAGAACAGCGTGTCGGCGAGCGAGACGGTGACGAACACGTCGCCCGCCACGCCGATCGCGTACGCGAGCGCCAGCCTCGCGAAGGGAGGGAACGTCGTCGACTCGAGTCTGGGCCGTGCGTTCGTGACCACAACCTACCCGGCCGGCCGGTGCGCCATGCGGCCGACACCGGTGCATCACCCCGGGCGGTCGGGTGCCCGAGCGGCCTATCGGGCGGCGAGGCGGCCCGCCTAGCATTCGCTCATGCACCCGGGCGGCGACAACCCCGCGGCCGGCTCGCCCCGCTACCTCGACCGCGAGCTCTCCTGGCTCGAGTTCAACGCGCGCGTTCTCGCACTCGCGGAGAACGCGACATTGCCGTTGCTCGAACGCGCGAAGTTCCTTGCGATCTTCAGCTCCAACCTCGACGAATTCTTCCAAGTGCGCGTCTCCGGGTTGAAGGAACAGCTCGAAGCCGGCATCCGGCCCACCTCGCAAGAGGGCATCGACCAGGTCGAGCAGCTGCGCGCGATTCGCAGCCGCGTCGAGGCGCTCGTCACGCTCCAGGCCGCCGTGTTCACCAAGGACGTGCTGCCCGCGCTCCACGAGGCGGGAATCGAGTTCTGCGACTGGCACGACCTCGACGACGACGCGCGGGTGCAATTGACCCGGGAGTTCGACGACCGCATCTTCCCGGTGCTGACGCCGCTCGCCGTCGACCCTGCGCATCCTTTCCCGTACATCTCGAGCCTTTCGCTGAACCTCGCCGCCGTCGTGCGCGATGCCGCCACGGGCGAGCAGCGGTTCGCGCGCGTCAAGGTGCCGCCGTTGCTCCCGCGGTTCGTGTCGGTGCCGTCCAGCTCGCGCTTCGTCGCGCTCGAGCAGGTGATCGCGGCCCACCTCGACGCGCTCTTCCCCGGTATGGAAGTGATCGAGCACTACGCGTTCCGCGTCACCCGCGACGCCGACTTCGAGCTCTCCGACGATGCCGAAGACCTGCTCGCGGCGATGGAGTTCGTGCTCCGGCAGCGCACCAAGTTCGGGGCGGCCGTCCGGCTCGAGGTCGACGCGAAGATGACGCCCGAGGTGCTCCAGCTCCTGTGCCGCGAGCTCGAGCTCACGCCGGGCGACGCCTACGTCATCGACGGCCCGCTCGACTTGAGCGGTCTCCAGGCGCTCTATTCGCTCCGCCGGCCCGAGCTCAAGTTCGCCGCGTTCACGCCGCAGACACCGGCGGCGCTCGCCGGCGGCGACGACGTCGACATCTTCTGGGCGATGCGCGGCGGCGACGTGCTGCTGCACCACCCGTACGACTCCTTCACGACTTCGGTCGAAGCCTTCGTCGACCAGGCCGCGCGCGACCCGCACGTGCTCGCGATCAAGCAGACGCTGTACCGAACCGGTGGCGACGAAGCCGGCATCGTCGGCTCGCTCGTGAAGGCGGCGGAGGCCGGCAAGCAGGTCGTGGCACTCGTCGAGCTGAAAGCCCGCTTCGAGGAGCAGGCGAACATCGAACGGGCACGGATGCTCGAGCAGGCCGGCGCCCACGTGGTGTACGGGCTCGTCGGCTTGAAGACCCACGCGAAGATCCTGCTCGTGGTGCGCCAGGAGGCCGACGGCATCCGTCGCTACTGCCACGTCGGCACCGGCAACTACAACCCGAAGACCGCGGTGCTCTACGAGGACCTCGGCGTGCTCTCGGTCGACGACGAGCTCGGTGACGACATCACCGAGCTGTTCAACCATCTCACCGGCTACAGCCGCCCGGGCGAGTACGGCAAGCTGATCGTCGCGCCGATGCACCTCCGCGACGAGTTCCGCTCGCTCATACGGAGCCAGGCGCGGCCCGACGGCGTCATCACCATGAAGATGAACGCGCTCGTCGACGCCGAGATCATCGACGAGCTCTGCGCGGCCTCGGTCGCCGGAGCGCGCGTCGACCTCGTCGTGCGCGGGATCTGCTGTCTCCGGCCGGGTGTGCCCGGCCTCTCCGAGCGCATCACCGTGCGCTCGATCGTCGGACGCTTCCTCGAGCACTCCCGCATCTTCCGCTTCGGCGAGGCAGGCCACGACGGCACCGAATACGTGATCGGATCGGCCGACATGATGCCGCGCAACCTCGACCGCCGGGTCGAGGCCATGCTGCGCGTCACCGACCGGCGCCTGCGAAGCCGCCTCGACGAGATCCTCGACCTCAACCTCGCCGACGACACCCTCGCGTGGAGTCTCGAGGCCGACGGCACGTGGACGAAGGTCCCGGTCGTCGACAACATCGACGCGCAGCTCGCGTTGCAGGAACTGGCCATCGCGCGCACCAGGGCCCGCAGCGTCGACTCCTGACCGTGGCGAGCGGCTCCCGGTTTCGGGTCTCCGACGTCGTCCACGAGGCCCTGGCGTCGTCGGTGGCCCGCTTCGACGCGAACGAGCCCGCGCTGTGGGCCGAGCGCGATCCCGAAGCGGTGCACGAGGCGCGAGTCGCGACCCGTCGGCTGCGCTCCGACCTGCGCACCCTGCGCGACTTCGTCGACGACCCCTGGGCCGCCAATCTGCGCGGCGAGCTCCGCTGGCTCGGTGCCGAGCTCGGCACGGTGCGCGACGTCGAGGTGCTGCGCGAGCGCCTGTCGTTGCACGCCGCCGCGCTGCTTCCCGACACCGAAGCCGACTCGGCGCGCGCGGCGATCCGGCGCCTCGAAGACGATCACGCGGCGGCGCGCGCCGATCTGTTGCGAGCGTTGCGGCAACCGCGTTATGCCGTCTTGCACCGGGCACTGCACGATGCCGTCGCCGCGCCCCGGCTCACTCCTCGGGCACACGCACGCGCGGCCGACGCGTTGCCTCGCGCGGTTCGTCCCGCGTGGCGCCGGCTCCGGCGCTCGGTCGACGAGCTCGCGGCCGCCCCCTCCGACGTCGCGTTGCACGGGGTGCGTATCCGCGCGAAGCGGTGCCGGTACGCCGCCGAGCTGGCGAGCACGGTGATCGGACGACCGGCGCGGGAGCTCGGCGCGGCACTGACACGGGTCCAAGACGTGCTCGGTGAGCACCAAGACGCCGTCGTCGCCGGCGCGTGGCTGGCGAAGGTCGCACCCGAGTGCTCGCCGCAGCAGGCGTACGCGCTCGGGATGCTGGCCGAGGTCGAGCGAGGGTTGGCGGTGCGGTCCCGCTCGGACTTTTTGAGCGCGTGGGACGCGGCCCGCGTGCGATCGCTCCGAGCGTGGCTGTGACGCGCCGCGACGCGTCCGATCGCACCTCGGTGCGGGCGGCGGGCGGGCTCGTCACGCGCCCGAGCGCGGGCGCGGCCGGCGAGCCCGGCATCGAGGTGCTGGTCGTCCATCGCCCGCGCTACGACGACTGGAGCCTGCCGAAGGGCAAGGCCGAGCCCGGCGAACCCGACGAGGAAACTGCGAGACGCGAGGTGGAGGAGGAGACCGGCTACCTATGCTCATTGGGTGACGAGCTGAACACTGTCCGCTATATAGATCGGCGGGGGCGTGACAAACAGGTCAGATACTGGAACATGAGCGTCATCGGTGAGGTGCGCTGGGAGCCGAACGCGGAGGTCGACGAGCGGCGTTGGATATCGCCGGCCGTTGCCGCGACACTTCTTACCTACGAAGCTGATCGCCAGCTCTTGCGAAGCCTCGGAGGAAACCCGTGACCGTCTATCTGATCCGCCACGCCAAGGCGGGAGACCGCGACACGTGGTGCGACGACGATCGACTCAGACCGCTGAGCGGTCGTGGCCACCGCCAGGCCCGCTTGCTCATCGAGATGTTGCAGGACGCAACCTTCGACCGCGTGCTCTCGAGCCCGTTCGTTCGCTGCATGGAAACCGTGGTGCCGATCGCGGCCGCCCGCGGCTTGCCGGTCGAGCCGGTCGAGGCGCTCGCCGAAGGTGCGCCCGTCGACGAAGCGCTCGCGCTCGTACGCAAGCACTCGAGTCCCGGCGCAATCCTCTGCATACACGGCGATGTGATGCCGATGCTGCTCGACTACTACGCGTCGGCCGGAGTCGACATTCCCGAAGCGCGCGAGTGGCCGAAGGGCTGCACCTGGGCGCTCGACACCGACACCACCGGCGAGGTCGTTCGCGCGATCTATCTCGATCCTCCCCCCGCGTGACGACGCGCCCGGGCGGAACCGGGGCCGAAAGTGAGCACCTAGACTCAGCGGCTCACGTGCCCGTGATGCCCGTTCGAGAGGAACCCCCGTGCCCGTCGAGATTGGCGAAGCTGCCCCGGATTTCACGCTGAAGGACCAAGACGGCAACGACGTCGCGTTGGCAACCTTGCGCGGCGCCCAGAACGTCGTCATCGTCTTCTACCCGTTCACGTTCACCGGTGTCTGCCAGGGCGAGTTGTGCGCGCTTCGCGACGACCTCTCCGAGTTCGCGGCCGTGAAGGCGCAAGTGCTCGCCATCTCGTGCGACTCGCGGCACGCGCAGAAGCAGTGGGCGACGCAGCAGGGTTTCACCTTCCCGGTGCTCAGCGACTTCTGGCCCCACGGCGCGGTCGCCCGCGCGTACGGCGTGTTCAACGAGCAACTCGGATGCGCGAACCGCGCGACCTTCGTGATCGACACCAATGGCAAGATCGTCGACAAGTTCGAGTCGGCGAATCTGGGCACGCCGCGCGAGCGTGCCGAATACGAGGCCGCGCTCGCGAAGTTGAGCTGACCCATGGTGCGGTTCTCCGACATGCTGGGCGGCAACGCCGACTCCGAGGGAGCACGAGCGACGGTGCCCGCGCCCGCCGCGACCGACACTCGACCCGAGCCCGAGCCGGAGCCGGAGCCGGATGACGCACCGGCGACCCAGTCCCCGGAGGACGTCCTCGACCGGCTCACGCAGTACGCGACCTCGGCCCGCTTCCCCGAACCGCCGGCCGTCGACGACACCGGCGGGGTCGAGGCCACGCCGCCGAACCCGACCGACGAGCCGCTCACGCCGATCGCTGACGACCTCTTGCCTCGTGCCCGGGGTGAGGGGCGCAAGCGCCGCCGGAAATAACGCGGCGAACCGGACGCAGGGTCAGGTAACCGCGGGAACGGATCGCTCGTAGCGGTAGCCGACCCCGCGCACGGTGACGATGCGCGTGGGGCGGGCGGAGTCGGGCTCGAGCTTCGAACGCAGCCGCTTGATGTGCACGTCGAGGGTCTTGGTGTCACCGAAGTAGTTCGGCCCCCAAATACGGTCGATCAGCACGTCGCGCGTCAAGACCCGACCGGCGTTGGCCATGAGCAACTCGAGCAGCTCGAATTCCTTCAACGGCAGCGCGACCGACTCGCCCCGCACGAACACTTCGTGCCGACCGGCGTCGAGCCGGACGTCGCCGACCTCGACCACCTCCGGCCGATCGGGCTCGTCGTCTTCGGCCGCGGGCACGCGGCGCAACGCCGCGCGCACCCGGGCGATCAGCTCCCGCAAGCGGAACGGCTTCGTCACGTAGTCGTCGGCGCCGACCTCGAGACCGACGACGGCGTCGATCTCCGAGTTCCGGTCGGTCACCATGATGATCGGCACCCGAGACCGGGCACGAATGTCGCGACACACGTCGACACCCGAGATCTTGGGAAGCATCACGTCGAGCAGTACGAGTGCGGGACGCGTCGCGTCGAAGCGCGCGATCGCCTCGGGGCCGTCGGCCGCGGTCTCCACCAGGAAGCCCTCACGTTGCAACGCGATCGAGAGCGCGTCCCGATACGACTGCTCGTCGTCGACCACGAGGATCAGCGGCGGATCGGCCACTACGAAACCTCCGGCATCGGGCGGGTACCGCCGTTCGAGATCGGGACGTGCAGGGTGAACTTGGAGCCTTCGCCTTCGCGCGACTCGACGGTCACGTCGCCGCCGTGCGCCTGCGCGACGTGCCGCACGATGGCCAGGCCCAGGCCGGTGCCACCGGTCTCGCGGCTGCGCGCGCGATCCACGCGGTAGAACCGCTCGAAGATCCGCTCGAGGTCGCGCGTCGGGATGCCGATCCCGTGGTCGCGGACCGTGAGTGCAAGCCGGTCGCCGGCCAGCGTCGCGCCGATCTCGACCGGCTGTTGCGGACCGGAGTACTTGATCGCGTTGTCGAGCAGGTTCATCAACGCGCTGCGCATCTGGCGCCGGTCGCACGCGAGCTCGATGTCGGGCGGTTCGGGGGTCACGACGATCGGCACGTCGGCGAGATCGGCCGCGGCCTGCACGAGGTCGATCGTCTCGGTGATCAGCAGCCGGACCGGGATCGGCGCACGCGTCGGCGCCTCTTGCGCCTCGATCTGGCTCAGGTCGAGCAGGTCGTCGACGATGCGCGACAACCGGTCGGCCTCGCGCACGACCCGATCCGCGAGCTGCTGCACGACGCGAGGGTCGTCGGTAGCGGCCATGGTCTCCGCGAGCAGTCCGAGCGCGCCGATCGGCGTCTTCAGCTCGTGACTCACGTTGGCCACGAAGTCTCGCCGGACGCTTTCGACGCGCCGCGACTCCGACACGTCTCGGGTGAACGCGACCGCGCCCACGACCTCGCCGTCGCGGCGGAGCGGGAACGATCGCAGTTGCAACACCTGGCGCGGCGGTCCGTAGAGCTGGAGCTCGCGTTGCGAGGTGACGCCTTCGAGCGCGGCGTGCAGGAGCTCGTCGACCGCGTCCTGGGCGAGCACTTCGCCATGGCGCGCGCCGTCGAATCGCCGGGCCGGCGCGTTCCGCACGATCTCACGGCCGATGCGATCAACCACGACGATCGCATCGGTCGCCTCGTCGAGTGCTGCCAGCAGCCAGTGCTGCACGGCTTCCGCACGCGCGACCCGATCGGCCGACTCCCGGTTGGTCTCGGCGATCGCATCGACGAGTCCTACGTCGTCCCCCACGTGCGTGGCCTCGCGAGCCCGGCGCAACTCGCTTCGAGCCCGGCGCACTGCCGACGCGCACAGTCCGGCCGCGACCCACCCGACGATCGCAAGGACGACGATGATCGATGTCACTGACGGCCCGGAACATCAGGATCACGCGCGAGCGCGGCCACTCACCCGAACCGACCTGTGATGTAACCCTCGGTGCGCGCGTCGGTCGGGTTGGTAAAGATCTTGTCGGTGACGTCGTACTCGACGAGGCGTCCCGTCCGACGGCCCTCGTCGTCGACGTCGGTGGTCATGAACGCGGTCATGTCGGACACGCGGGCCGCCTGCTGCATGTTGTGCGTGACGATCACGATCGTGTACTCACGCTTCAGGTCGACCATGAGGTCTTCGATGCGCGAAGTGGCGATCGGGTCGAGCGCGGAGCACGGCTCGTCCATGAGGATGACGTCGGGCTCCACTGCGAGGCAGCGCGCGATGCACAACCGCTGCTGTTGGCCCCCGGAGAGCGCGAACGCCGACCGCTTGAGCTTGTCCTTCACTTCGTCCCACAGTGCTGCATGCCGGAGCGCACGCTCGACGACCTCGTCGAGTCCCTTGCGCCGGCCGTTGATGCGCGGTCCGAACGCGACGTTGTCGAAGATCGACTTCGGGAAAGGGTTGGGCTTCTGGAACACCATGCCGATCCGGCGGCGTACCTCGATCGGATCGACATCGGACGCGTACAGGTCGTGACCGTGGAAGGCGAGGCGTCCCGAGATCTGCGCGCCGGGAATCAGATCGTTCATGCGGTTGAAGGTCCGCAGGAACGTGCTCTTGCCGCAGCCTGACGGGCCGATCAGCGCGGTGATCTTCTGCGCGTACACGTCGAGCGAGAGGCCCTCGACGGCGACCGTGCCCGAATAGCGCACCGCGACGTCGCGGGCCTCGAAGACGACGACGGTGCTCTCGGGCAGGTCGTCGACCGTGATGTCGTCGCCGCCCCCGGCGGGATCGGCAGCTCGGTTCGACGGGTTCGGAGCGGACGCGTTCGTCCGCTCTCGATCCCTGGGCCGGATCGCCAACGTCGGCATTGCGTCACCTGGTTCGCTTATGGACACGTTCGACCAACTGCTCGCGAGCGACCCCGCAGCAACCGGGGAGCCCGGCTCGACGAACGACGCCCACTTGGGGGTCGCCCGCTGGGGAGGATGGTAGGAGGGCGACAAGGCCTAGCCGTAAGGTACCGGTGACGCGCCGGTGAACGACAGATGAACAGGATGTCGGGCTCGCCCGCAAGGGGTGAACGCTTGGGCAGACTGCCGACGAGGGTTCGTCGAGTCAGACCTGAACGGCCCGAGACACCCCCGCCCAGACCCAATCCGGCGACCGAGACCCCCGAGGACATGTGGTCGAGACCCGGCGATCGTTCGACGAGCAACAGCACGAGATCCGCGCCGAGGTCGTGAAGCTCGCCGCCAAGAGCTGCGAGCAGATCGGCGCCGCGACCCACGCGCTGCTCGATGCCGACCTTCCGCTCGCGGACCGGATCTACGCGACCCACGGCGAGATCCAAGGCCTCGTGCTCCGCGTCGAGCAGCAGGTCTACCAGCTCTTCGCGCTCCAACAGCCCATGGCGTCCGACCTCCGGACGCTCCTCGCGATCCTGCGAATTCTTCACGAGATCGAGCTCACGGCCGGATTGATGCGCAATGTCGCGCGGGCCACGCGACGCCTGTATCCGCGTGAGCTGCCCCCGCGGATCCGCGGGATCATCGAGCGCATGGGCGCGCAGGCGGGCGTGCAGACCCGCCTCGCCATCGACGCGTTCGCCGACGAGGACGCCGCGGTCGCGACGGCGCTGCCCGACATGGACGACGTGATGGACGACCTCCAAAAGGAGCTCTTCCGCGCCATCTTCGCCGGCTTCGCCGGCCCGGTCGACGAGGCGGCGCTCCAGATGGCGGTGCAGCTGGCGTTCGTCGGTCGCGACTACGAACGGGCCGCCGACCACGCCGTGATGATCGCCCGCTGGGTCTCTTTCATGATCACCGGCGCGCTCCCGGGCGACTCGGAGCCCAGCGAACACGGATTCAGGTAACCGACTGTTCCGGCGTGGTTCACGTTCTGTCCATGTCAACGTGAACTTCGATCCACTTGCCGTTCTTACGATCGCGTCGGTCGAATGGCCCCGGTTCGTCTCTCCTGAAGGAGATCCCCCTTGAACGCAACCTTGAAACCGGCTCGCGCGCTCGTGGTCCTGGTCGCACTGGCGACCGCCCTCGCAGCCTGCTCGAGCAGCAGTAAGTCCCCGAGCACGGGTACGAACCCGTCCGGAGGGAGCGTCACGCTCAACGGATCGGGCTCGACGTTCCAGAAGCCGTTCGACGACGCGACCATCGCCGCGTTCCACACCGCCAGCCCCAACATCACCGTCAACTACGCCGGCGGCGGTTCCGGCCAGGGCAAGAGCGACCTGCAGACCAAGACGGTCGACTTCGCGGGCACCGACAGCATCCCCAAGGCGGCCGACCTCCCGAAGTACCAGGGCGGCACCATCCTGTACTTCCCCACTGTTGCCGCTCCGATCACCGTCTCGTACAACTTGAAGAACGTGAGCAGCCTGCGCCTCTCCGGCACGACGCTGGCCAAGATCTTCGCCCTGAAGATCACGAAGTGGAACGACAAGGCGATCGCAGCCGACAACCCGGGCGTGACGCTGCCGTCGACCACGATCACGGTCGCTCACCGCGCCGACGGCTCGGGCACAACCAGCAACTTCACCAAGTTCCTCAACGACGTCGACCCGACGGACTGGACCCTCGGGAGCGGCGACACCGTCGACTGGGGTTCCAACACCCAGGCCGGGACCGGTAACCCCGGGGTCGCGCAGATCGTGCAGCAGACCGACGGAGGGATCGGCTACGTCGACCTCGCGGATGCGAAGAAGGCGAACCTGTCGTTCGCCTCGATCGAGAACAAGTCCGGCGCGTTCGTCGCCCCCACCCTGGCCGGTGCCGCGGCGGCGGTCACGGGCAGCACGATCAACGCGGACCTCACGTACGACCCGATCAACGCCCCGGGCGCGGCCGCGTATCCCATCACGTCACCGACGTGGATCATGGTGTACGCCAACCAGACCGACAAGGCGAAGGGCACCGCGATCAAGACGTTCCTGCAGTTCGTGTACAGCACGGGTGAGACCCTCGCCGCGACGAACAACTACGCCCAGCTTCCGGCGGCAATCGTGCAGAAGGCGACCGCTCAGCTGAGCAAGCTCCAGATTCCGGCATAGGTTCACCGCTGTGACCGCGCTCGCCCCCGCGCCCGCTCGACCGGAACGCGGGGGCGACGCGGGTATCAGCGCGCACGGCCGCGGCACCGACGTGTGGGGCGACCGCGTGTTCCGGAGCATCGCGCTCGCCGCCGGACTCTCGGTCCTCGCGATCCTCGCCCTGATCGCGTTCGTCATGACCAAACAGGCCTGGCCGGTCTTTCGCGCCGAGGGATTCCGCTTCGTCACGAGCAGCACGTGGGATCCGACGAACAGCAAGTTCGGCGCCTTGGCCTTCATCTACGGCACGATCGTGTCGTCGGCGATTGCCATTGTGTTCGCGGTGCCGCTCAGTCTCGGCATCGCGCTCTTCACCACTGAGCTCGCACCGCGCCGAATGCGCAAGCCCGTCGTGTACCTCGTTGACTTGCTCGCGGCGATTCCGTCGGTCGTCTACGGGCTCTGGGTGCTGGCCGTGCTCGTGCAGCCGGCGCAGCGTGCCTACCAGCATGTTGCCAACACGCTGGGCAAGGTTCCGGGCCTGACCCACATCTTCGGCGGCCAG
>CAZLEC010000016.1:0-18768 GCA_964558245.1 uncultured Burkholderiales bacterium
GCATGTCGAGCATGCCGATGGTCTCCAAGCGCACGCCGTTCACCGACGACTGGGCGCAGTGGATGTCGCCGTCGCACCCCGAACAGCCCGACGCGCCCGCGTTCGACATGTCGATCACCGTTGGTTGGAACACGGCCAAGGCGGCCGGTCTCACCCGCGCCGACTGCGACGAATGGGCCGTCCGCTCGCATCAGCGCGCGATCAAGGCGATCGACGAGGGGCGCTTCGACGAAGAGGTCTTCCCGATCGAGGTGAAGATGCGCGACGGCTCCACCAAGATCTTCGCCACCGACGAGCACCCGCGTCGCGACAGCAACATCGAGAAGATGGCATCACTCAAGCCGCTGCACCCGGAGATCGAGGATTTCCCGATCACCGCGGGCAACGCGTCGGGCGTGAACGACGGCGCGGCCGCGATGATGATCGTGAGCAGTGACTACGCCGCCGCGCACGGCCTCACGCCGCTGGCGAAGATCGTCTCGTGGGCGTCGACCGGCACCAACCCGCGCGACACCGGCCTGGGCCCGATCCTGTCGATCCCGAAGGCGTTGTCGCGGGGCGGCCTGTCGGTCTCCGACGTGAACCTCGCCGAGATCAACGAGGCGTTCGCCTCGGTGCCCGTGGCGGCGTGCCGCAAGCTCGGTCTCTCGGAGGACATCACCAACGTGAGCGGCTCCGGCTGCTCGCTCGGCCACCCGGTTGCCTGCACCGGCGCCCGCATGATCATCACGACGATGTTCGAGCTGCGCCGCCGCGGTGGCGGCATCGGCCTCGCCAGCATGTGCGCCGGCGGCGGGATGGGCTCCACGACCGTCTTCGAGGTCTACCCGGGCTAAAACCCCTGGTCACGAGATGCGTCTGTGGACCACACGGTGTGTGGTCCACAGACGCCTCTTCACGTGAGGGCGCGGAGCTCGCGTAGCGCGACGGAGAGCGTGGCGAGGTCGAAGACGCCCTGGGTCGTGATGTCGTCGAGCATGGCGAGCGTGCGTTCGATCGCGGCGCGCTGGTCGTCGGCCCACTCTTCGAACCCGGCCGCGGCGTCGGCGGGTGCGGCGGAGGCGCCGAGCACGCTCTCGGCGACGCTGCGGTGCTCGGCCGCGACGTCTTCGCGCAGGGCGTTCCGCGCGAGCGCGTCCCAGCGGTCGGCTCGCGGGAGGTCGACGATGCGGTCGCGGAGCCAATCGAGGCGCAGGCGATCGCCCACGATCGCGAAGGTCTCCGCGACCCGTTCGATGCTCTCCGTGCGGGCGTCGGCCACCTCGGTGATGTCGAAGGCCGCGGGGAGCAGGTCGAGCGCCGCGACCCTTGCGGCGAGCTCGCCGTCGACGCCACGCGCCGTGAGCTCGGCGGTGGCCCGCTCCAGCCGCTCGCGCTCGGCGCCCCGAGCGCACGCCGGCAGGATTGCCGTGAGTCGCTGCACGGGTTCGGCGAAGAACGCGATCGTCGTGGCGACCGCCAGCGGGCGCTTCCGGTGCCGGAGGATCCAGCGGCTCGCGCGCTCCACGAGCTTGCGGGACTCGAGGTACATCTCGGTCTGGGTGTCGACCCCGATCGACGTGTCGAGCGCGTCGATGTCGCGCCAGAGCGCCTCCTGACCGACGATCGCGCGCGCGGCTTCGTGCGCCCTCACGATGTCGGCGCCCGACGCGCCGGTCTCCTCGCCGAGGCGGAAAGCGAAGGTCGTTCCCGCCCGGTTCACGACGCCGTTGACGAGCGCCGTCGCGACGATCTCGCGTCGGAGCGGATGCCGGCGCAGACGATCGAGGAACCGTTCACGCAGCGGAGTGGGGAAGTAGCGCGCGAGCTCGGCCGTGAAGTCGGCGTCGTCGGGCACCGGGCCCGCGAGCAACTCCTCCTCGAGCGTGATCTTGGCGTACGCGAGGAGCACCGCGAGCTCGGGCACGGTGAGGCCGAGTCCGGCGTTGCGGCGGTTGGCGAGGGTCTCGTCGTCGGGGAGGCGCTCGACGGCGCGGTCGAGATGGTGCTGCTGCTCGAGCGTGCGCATGAGCCGCGCGTGCACGTCTTCCATCTCCGGCGCCTGCGCCTTGGCGTTGTCGAGCGCACGGTTCTGGCGGTAGTTGTCGCGCAGCACGAGCGCGGCGACTTCCTCGGTCATCGACTGCAGCAACGCGTTGCGCTCGTCGGTCCAGAGCTCACCGGCGCGCACCGCGCCGTCGAGCAGGACCTTGATGTTCACCTCGTGATCGGACGTGTCGACGCCCGCGCTGTTGTCGATGGCGTCGGTGTTGATCAGACCGCCGTGCTGCGCGTACTCGACCCGACCGAGCTGCGTGAAGCCGAGATTGCCACCTTCGCCGACCGCCCGGCAGCGGAGCTCGGCGCCGTCGACGCGCACGGAGTCGGTCGCCTTGTCGCCGACCTCGGCGTCGGTCTCGTCGCTCGCCTTCACGTAGGTGCCGATCCCGCCGTTGTAGAGGAGGTCGACCGGGGCGCGCAGGATCGCGCGGATCAACTCGGCCGGCGTGCACGAGTTGACGCCGGCGTCGATCCCGAGCCGGGCGCGGACCGGCTCGCTGATCGAGATCGACTTCGCCGACCGTGGGTACACGCCGCCGCCCGGGGAGATCAGCGTCGAGTCGTAGTCGGCCCACGACGAGCGCGGCAACGCGAACATCCGGCTGCGTTCCTGCCAGGCGGCTTCGGGATCGGGCTCGGGGTCGAGGAAGACGTGGCGGTGGTCGAAGGCGGCCACCAGCTTGATGTGGTGCGAGAGCAGCATGCCGTTTCCGAACACGTCGCCCGACATGTCGCCGATGCCGACGACGGTGAAGTCGTCGCGGTCGGGATCGATCGCCAGGTGCCGGAAGTGGCGCCGCACCGACTCCCACGCACCCCGGGCGGTGATGCCCATCACCTTGTGGTCGTAGCCTTCGGAACCGCCCGACGCGAACGCGTCGCCGAGCCAGAAGCCACGAGCGCACGCGATCTCGTTGGCGACGTCGGAGAACGATGCGGTGCCCTTGTCGGCCGCGACGACGAGATACGGATCGTCGCCGTCGAATCGGGCGACCCTTTCGGGCGGGACCACGACCGACGTTCCGTCGTCGGCAGTCATCAGATTGTCGGTGACGTCGAGCAGGCCGGCGATGAAGAGCCGGTAGCAGGCTTCCACCTCCGCGCGCAGTTGCGCGGTGTCGGCGGGAGGCTGCTTCAGCACGAACCCGCCCTTCGCGCCCGACGGCACGATCACGGCGTTCTTCACCTTCTGCGCCTTCATCAGGCCGAGCACCTCGGTGCGGAAGTCTTCGCGGCGATCCGACCAGCGGATCCCGCCCCGCGCGACGCGACCGGCGCGCAGGTGCACGCCCTCGACGCGAGGTGAGTACACGAAGATCTCGAACAGCGGACGCGGCAAGGGCAAGTCGGGCACGCTCGCCGGGTCGAGCTTCAGGACGACGCACGGACGCGCGCCCCCGTGCTCGTCGGTCTGGAACCAGTTGGTGCGGAGCGTCGCGAGCACCAGGCGGAACAGCGCGCGGAGGATGCGGTCTTCGTCGAGGCTCTCGACCCGATCGAGGGCGGCCGTGAGCTCGTCGGCGTGCGGCTGGGTGTCGACGCGTTCGGCCTGATCCGGGTCGAGCCGCGCGACGAAGAGGTCGACCAGGCTGCGCGCGATGTCGGGATGCGCGGCGAGTGTCGTGGCGACGTACGTCTGGCTGAACGGCGTGCCGACCTGCCGAAGGTAGCGGCTGTAGGCGCGCAACAGCGCGACCTTCCGCCAGGTGAGACCGGCGAGCAGCACGAGCTGGTTGAAGACGTCGTCTTCGGCGTCGCCCATCGACACTGCGAGGAACGCATCCTCGAAGAGGTCGTACGCCGACGGGAGCGCGCGGTCCGTCCCGCGCAGGCGGAAGTGCTTGATCCAGCGCGCCGCCTGCCCGGCGGCGGTGATCGAGTACGGATGCTCGTCGTCGACGACGACGCCCATGTTGGTCAGGCGGGGCAGGATCTCCGACAGCGAGGGTTCGGTCCCGAGCCCGTAGAGCGCGAGGTCGAGGTCGGTTGAAGTCCCGACGAGGCGAACGGCGACGCGAGGCGAATCGGGCGCGTCGAGCTGCATCAGCACCGCCAGATCGGCTACCGCTTCCGGAGCCGGCACGCCTTCTTGATACGACTCGGGAAACGCGCCGCCCCAGGCGCGCAACAAATCGAGTCCGCGCTCCTCGCCGTGGGCCGACACCAGAGCGTCGCGCAGGTCGTCGGTCCACGCGCGCGTGGCCGCCGCGACGCGCGCCTCGACCTCGCGCAGGTCGACCGCAGCGTCGCGCGATGCGGGATCGACGCGCAGGACGAAGTGCAGTCGCGCCAGGATCGACGGCGACAGGCGCGTGTTCCACTCGTAGCTCGACGCGCCGAACGCGTCGACGAGCACGGCGGCGAGGCGAACGCGCACCGGGGTCGTGTAGCGATCGCGGGGAACGAACACGAGGCACGAGACGAAGCACCCGTATTGCTCGTGGTGCACGAACAACCGGACCCGACGGCGTTCCTGGAGCGCCAGGATGCCCATCGCGATCTCGAGGAGGTCGTCGGTGTCGATCTGGAACAAGTCGTCGCGCGGATAGCTCTCGAGGATCGCGATGAGATTCTTGTAGTCGTGGCCGGCCGGGGGGAGACCGGCGCGGGCGATCACTTCCGAAACCTTGCGTCGCAGCACCGGGATGTCGATGGGGCTGCCCGTGTAGGCCGACGACGCGTAGAGGCCGAGGAAGCGGTGCTCGCCGATCACGTTGCCGGCGTCGTCGTACCGCTTCACGCCGATGTAGTCGAGGTAGGTGGGGCGGTGCACCGTCGAGCGGGCATTGGCCTTCGTGAGCACGAGCAGCGTCCGCTCTCGCGCCTTGGCCCGGATCGCGGCCGGAAGCCGGGAGAAGCTGTCGGAGGTCTTCGTGTGCTCGGCCGTGGCCCGCTGGCGCAGGATGCCGAGCCCGCTCCCGGGAGCCGCCCGCAGCACGTCCCCGCCGTTGGCGTCTCGTTCGAGGTCGTACCTGCGGTAGCCGAGGAACGTGAAGTGCTGGGCCACCATCCATTGCAACAGGGCGCGCCCCTCGGCGAGCTCTTCGGGATCGCACGGCGGTTGCTGCAACTCGAGCTCGCGGTCGACCGCGTCGGCCGTTGCGAGCATCTTCAACCAGTCGCCGGTCGCGGCCCGCACGTCGACGAGCACGCGTTCGATGTCGCGGCGCAGGGCCTCGAGGATCTCGACCGACGTCTCGCGGTCGACCTCCACGTGGAGCCACGACTCCTGCGTGGCGTTCCCGGTGTCGGCGGCCGCGCGCACCGAGGTCAGCGTGCCGTCGGCGGTGCGCGTGACGTCGAAGATCGGGTGCACGATGAGGTGCACGCCGAGATCGTGGCGGTCGATCGCCATCGAGACCGAGTCGACGAGGAAGGGCATGTCGTCGTTGACGATGTCGATCAGCGTGTGCGGCGCGTCCCAACCCTCCGACGCGAGCGTCGGCGTGTACACCCGGACGACCGCCTCGCCGGGTTGGCGGATCGCGCCGAACTTCCAGTGCGCGATCGCGGCGCGCGCGAGATGGTCGGCGTCGGCAGCACTGAGATCGTCGATGGTGCCGTGGGCGTAGTACGTCGTGACGAAGGCTTCGACACTCTGGTCACCGTTCGAGAGCTCGACGGCGAGACGGGCGACTTCGGTGCGAAGTGCCTCGCGCGACTCCTGCTCCGACGGCACGCTCCGGACCATACCGGCCCGTATGCTCCGGGCATGGACATCGCCGCGCACCTGGAACTTGCGCTCGAGCTCGCGGACGCGGCCGACGAGATCACGATGGCGCGTTTTCGGGCCTCCGACCTCGTCGTCACGACCAAGCCCGATCTGACGCCGGTCAGCGAGGCCGACCAAGCCGTGGAGCGCGCCATCCGGGAACGCTTGGCCGACGCGACGAATCACACGGTGCTCGGCGAGGAGTACGGGTCGCGTGCCGGCGCCGACGACGACGCCGAGTACCGATGGATCATCGACCCGATCGACGGCACCAAGAGCTACGTGCGCGGCCTGCCGATCTGGGCGACGCTGATCGGCCTCGAGCACGCCGGCGAGCTCGTGCTGGGTGTGGCGTCGGCGCCGGCGCTGCATTCGCGCTGGTGGGCCGGTCGCGGGCTCGGCGCGTTCCGCGCCGGTGAGCAGATCTCGGTGTCCGCGATCACGGAGCTCGACGACGCGCAGATCTCGTTCTCCTGGGACACCCGGGAGCGATTCGACGCCGGCGGCATCGGCGAGAAGCTGCTCGCGCTCGCGCACCGGTGCTGGCGCTTCCGGGGTGTCGGCGACTTCTGGCAGCACGTGCTGGTGGCCGAGGGCGCCGTCGACATCGCGATCGATCCCATCGTGAACCTGTGGGACATCGCCGCGCTCGTGCCCATCATCGAGGAATCCGGTGGGCGTTGGAGCACGACCGACGGCGGCACCGACGTGAACGGCGGCAACTTCGTGTGCACGAACGGGCCGCTCCATGACGCAGTGCTCGCGGCGCTCGCGTAGCCTGCGCGCCGGCGTCGGGATTCGGGTTCGAGAGCGGAGAGCATGGCTACGGCGAACGTCACCGTCGGGATCGACATTGGCACGTCGTCGGTGAAGGCGATCGCGGCCGACGACGACGGCAACGTCGTCGCGCGGGCCCGCGTGCCCCACGACTTCCATGTGCCGAGTCCGCAGCGGTTCGAGCACGACGCCCGGATCGCCTGGCACGACGGACCCCAGCGCGCGCTCGAGGCGCTCGGCGACATCGACGCACGCGCGGTGTCGGTGGCCGCGATGGTCCCGTCGCTCACCGCGGTCGACGACGCCGGGCTCCCGATCACGCCGGGATTGCTCTATGGCGACGAGCGGGGGCACCAGGCCGAGAAGTCGAACCAGCCCGAGCGCGGGGAGCTCGCCCAGTTCTTGCGCTGGCAGGCCCACGAGCGGCCCGACGCGCGGGGCTACTGGATGGCCCAGGCGGTCGCGAACCATGCGTTGTCGGGGCAGGCGAACATCTCGTTCATCGTCGCCGCGACCGCGGGCGCGCTGTTCGACTGGAAGGGCTGGGACGAGAAGCTCCTCGCCGAGTGCGGCGCGCGCAACGAGCAGATGCCGGTGATCGGCCCACCGGGCGCGGCGCTCGGCGAAGTGATCGGACGCGACAACTGCGTGCTCGAGGGCGGCTCGGTCGACGCGTTCGCCGAGCAGCTCGTGGCCGGCGCGAGCGCGGTGGGCGATGTGCTCGTGATCCTCGGCACGACGCTGATCGTGTGGACGGTCGTGCCCGAGGCGGTCGAGGTTCCGAACTACTACGCCATGCCGAACACTGCGGCGGGGACATTTCTCGTCGGTGGTCCGAGCAACGCGGGCGGGTTGTTCCTCAACTGGGCGACCGCGCTGCTCGGCGACGCGCAGGATCCGGTCGATCCGGCCCGAGTGCCCGTGTGGGTGCCGTACCCGCGCGGCGAGCGGGTGCCGCTCCAGGATCCCGACCGCCGCGGACAGCTCGTCGACCTCGATCTCACGCACGGACCGGCCGCGGCGCGTCGCGCCGCGCTCGAGGCGACCGCGTTCGCCGCGCGCCGCATGATCGAAGCGAGTCCGGTGCCCGCGACGCGCATCGTCGCGACCGGCGGCGGCACCCGGCTCGACGGGTGGGTCGAGGCGATGGCCGATTGCACCGGCCTCCCGGTGCACGTGAGCGCGATCCCGGAAGGCGGCGCGCTCGGTTCGGCGTTCCTGGCGCGGCTGGCGTGCGGGCTCGAGACCTCGATGACCGACGCGACCCGCTGGGCGCGGACGTCGCGCGTCGTCGATCCGTCGCCCGCGTGGCAGTCACATGCCGACGCGCGCTATGCGCGGTTCTGTGAAGTGGCGAGCTGAGTCCGAGACCGGGAGACAGTCGTGGCACTGGACATCAAGATCGATCGCGAGGCCTGCATGGGCTCGGGCAATTGCTCGTTCTGGGCGCCGGGGGTGTTCGATCTCGACGATGACGGCATCGCGATCGTGGTCGACGTGACCGCGGCGGGCACCGACAAGATCGTGCTCGCCGCGCAGGGCTGTCCGACCCAGGCGATCGCCATCTTCGACGGCGACACGAAGTTGGCCTGAGCCGGCAGCCGCCGTCCCGGGACTGGCCACGTCGCCGTGCAAACGAGCGGGACTCCGGGGTCTGAGGGTCCCGAGCTCGGCGGGCTCGGCGTCTCCCCTCAGAGCGGCGATGGGCAGCGACTCAAGCAGCCTGGCGGCACTCCGATAAGTAGACGTGAACTTCTGCGCGGCGTGCGGCGAAGGTCTGCCGGCGGCGGCTCGCTTCTGTCCGTCGTGCGGCGGAGCAGTCGGCGAGCTCGGTCGAGCAGCGGAGACTGGATACGCGGCGCCTGGCACTCATCGCATCGCAAGCGCGCTTCCGCCGCTCTCGAACCGTGCCCCTCGTGTTCGATACTCAGTTCTCGACGAACTGGCACCGTTTCCGCCATTCGCCTCCCGGGTCGCGGCCTGGCTGATCGACCTCGCCGTCGTCGGCGTGCTGATTGGCCTCGGTGTCAGCTTGGGTAGCTGGCTGCTGACATCGGCAAATGACCAATTCGGCAACCCGCTTCCGAACCACGCGGCTCGCACTGTTACTGGCGCGATCGTGCTCGTTGTCTTCATCGTGTGCGCGCTGCTCTACATGCCGCTCGGTGATTGCAGCGCCGAGGGTCAGACACTCGGAAAGCAACTCGTCGGATTGCGAGTTGTTCGTGCACGGGATGGTCAACCGCTCACCTTTGCGCACGCCCTCGGACGGTTCCTCGCCCGCATCGCGGACGTCTACAGCGTGGGCCTGCTCTGGGCAGCCGTTGACCCCTACGGTCGCACCTTCCACGACCATCTGGCGAGCACCGTGGTCATCGACGTCAATCGTTCGTTCTCGTCCGAAGCCGCGCCGAGAGCGTCGGCCGAACAAAAGACTCCAAGCCCAGTTGGCAGCTGAGATCGCCCGGCGATTATCTGCACTACCGAGCTCATCTCGGCCCAGCCGCGCGCCGATCAGGCGATGAACTGCCGGACCGTTCCCGCGGGAGAGCTCGCAGGCGAGTAGTCGCGCAGCTCTTGTTCCCACGTGGTCGCGTCGAACGCGTGGAGGCTTCCGTTGAACGCGCCGACGCACGGCTGGTCGACGACGGTGACCTCCTGCGCGTCGCTCGCGAAGGTGACGGCGTAGACCGTCTCGTTCCCGTTGCTCACGCAGCCGAGGCGCGCTCCGGGGAACGTGCGCAGCGAGTTGGTCTGCTTCTCGAAGCGCGCCGCCGCGGCCGGGAGCAGCAAGCTGCCGCCGGCGAGGGTCGAGCCGCCCTTCGAGATCCGGTAGCGACACACCCGCACGTTCGCGGCCGCGATCGGGACGAACGTCTTGGTGAGTCGCCCGACGCCGGGATTGATCGCGCCGGCCGGCGGGCGCGGCCGGCACGTGACGAGGTCGGCGCGGACGAAGTGCGGGTCGGTGACCGACGGGTACGGTTGGCCGACGCAGGCGCCGCTGAGCGTCCAGCGGCCGCTCCGACGCTTCGCCGTCACCGACGCCTCGCCGAACTGGAGCAGATGATCGGGCTTCGTCGCGTCGAACGTCGCGAAGTCGTGCGTGATGGAGGTGAGCGACCAGGCCGCCGGGTCGAAGTGGCCGGTCGGCCCGGCGAGCACTGCTTCCGGCGTCGCCGCGGAGAAGTGTGAGCTCAGGCCGACGCCCGCGCACCCCTGAGCGGCCGCCGGCGGGTACGTGCGGGCGGCCGGCCGCGCGGTCGAGACGTGCGGCGGAACGCTGACGGTCGACGGTGACGAGACGACCGAGGTCGTGGTCGAGGTCGAGGGCGTGGCCGACTGCCGGGTTCCGCCGCTGGAACAGCCGACGCCGACGAGCGCGAGCGCCGCCAGACCCACGCACAACCGCCGCCCCGCAATCATCATGCGCAGTATGACGCCGGCGCCGGTGCGTCGGTTCCCTCGAGTTGGTTCGGGCGGGGTGCGTCTGCGACGATCCGGACATGGCGATCGGGATCACTGAAGAGCACGAAGAACTCCGGCAGGGAGTCAGGCGGTTCGTCGATACGAACGTCCCGCCGGCTGCGGCGCGTGCCGTGGTCGACGGCGGCGCCGACGCGCGACCTCCGTTCTGGGCCGCGCTGTGCGAGCCGGGCTGGCTCGGGCTGCACGTGTCGGAAGATCACGGCGGCGCGGGCTACGGGCTCGTCGAGCAGGCCGTGGTCGTCGAGGAGCTCGGTCGCGCGTGCGCGCCCGGCCCGTATCTCGCAACCGCCCTCGCCGCGGCACTGCTCGAGGAGAGCGGCGGCCCGGCAGCTGCCGCGTGGCTGCCGAGGCTCACGGGCGGATCGAGCGCCGGTGCGGTCGCGCTGAGCGGCGCGCGTCCCGTGCTCGGTGCGCACGATGCCGACGTGATCGTCTGCGAGCTCGGCGGCACCTGGTACGCCCTCGATGCCGGCGCGGTGCGCGCCAAGGAGTTGCCGAGCATCGACCTGACCCGACCCGTGGCCCTGCTCGACCTCGACGGCGTGACCGCCCGCGACGATCAGATGCTGCCCGGCCTCACGGCCGAGCGGGTGCGCGACCTCGCCTCGGTGTTGCTCGCGGCCGAGGCCGTCGGCATCGCGCAGTGGTGCGTCGAGACCGCGGCGGAGTACGCCAAGGTGCGCGTGCAGTTCGGCCGCCCGATCGGCCAGTTCCAGGGCGTGAAGCACCGGTGCGCCGACATGCTCGCGCGCACCGAGCTGGCACGCGCGGCTGTGTGGGACGCCGCGCGCGCCGCGAGGGACGCCGGCAACGGCGACGGTCTCGCGATCTCGGCCGCGGCCGCGCTCGCGTTCGATGCCGCGTTCCTCAACGGCAAGGACTGCGTGCAGACGCTCGGCGGCATCGGGTTCACCTGGGAACACGACGCGCATCTCTATCTGCGGCGCGCCATCACCCTGCACCAGATCGCGGGCACGCCCGACGAGTGGCGCGTGCGCGCCGCGCGCGAGGTTCAGGGCGGGGCGCGCCGGCGGCTCGCGGTCGATCTCGGTCCGGAAGCCGAGTCGCACCGCACCGAGGTGCGGGCGCTGCTCGACGAGGTCAAGGACCTCTCGCCGCGCGAGCAACGCGAGCGTTTCGCACGCGACGGCTACCTCACGCCGGGCTGGCCGAAGCCGTGGGGACGCGACGCGAAGGCGCTCGAGTTGCTGGTGATCGAGGAGGAATTCCGGGCCGCGAAGGTGCCGCGGGCGAACATCGGCGTGGGCGCGTGGGCGCTGCCGACCTTGATCGTGTACGGGTCGCCCGAACAGCAGGAGCGGTGGATCCTCCCGACGTTGCGCGGCGAGATCAACTGGTGTCAGCTCTTCAGCGAGCCGGGCGCGGGTTCCGACCTGGCGTCGCTGTCGACGCGCGCGACCCGCGTCGAAGGCGGTTGGGTGCTCAACGGCCAGAAAGTGTGGACGTCGATGGCGCGCGAGGCGCAGTGGGGTATCTGCCTCGCGCGCAGCGCGCCGGACCGTCCGAAGCACGAGGGCATCTCGTGCCTGATGGTCGACATGAAGACGCCGGGCATCGACATCCGACCGTTGCGCGAGCTCACCGGTCAGGAGATGTTCAACGAGGTGTTCTTCGACGACGTGTTCGTGCCGGAAGACTGCCTGGTCGGCGCCGAGCACGACGGCTGGCGCTGCGCGCGCACCACGCTGGCGAACGAGCGCGTCTACATGGGCGGCAGCAACACGATCGGCGGTGGAGTGGTGGGTGCGTTGCGCGCCGTCGAGGTGCGAGGGCTGGCCGACGACCGGCTCGCGCTCGCCGAGGTCGGCGGTCTCGCGGTGACCGGCCACGCCCTCGCCGTGCTCGGCTTCCGCATGACCTTGCAGGCCCTCGCGGGCGCCGATCCGTCGGGCTCCGAAGCCGCGGTGCGCAAGCTCCTCGGAGTCCAGCACGACCAGCACGTGCAGGAGGTCGGGTTGGCCCTGATGGGCGCCGACGCGGCGGCCACCGACGGTGAGGCCGGGGCGTGGGCATCGGCGTTCCTGTTCAACCGCTGCCTCACGATTGCCGGGGGCACGAGCGACGTGCAGCGCAACGTGATCTCCGAGCGTCTCCTCGGCCTGCCCCGCGACCCCGAGCCCGGGAGCTGATCGGCGCGAATTGCCTCGTCCCGGGCCCCGTCCGGCCGATCAGCACGGGGATGGGGGTGAGGATCAGGTCATGACCACCACGACGACGCGGATGCCGCTGCCGGCACCGGCCCCGCCGCGGGCCGACGCGCCGTCGTGCGGGCTGCCGGCCGATCAGGTCCACCAGTGGCTCGAGCACGTGCAGGACGACCTGCGACGAGTGCGCGCCCGCCTCGAATACCTCCGCGCGGAGCAGGCCCGGCTGGAGAACCAGCAGCACCTCCTCGCCGAGCTCCTCGCCGCCAGCTCCGCGGTGTGACCTGCTCCAGTTGACACGCGTGTCAGGTTTCCCTTTACGCTCGACACTCCACCGATCGCTACACCATCGATCGGTGCCGTGCACGAGGGGACAACAGGATGGGCGAGCGCAAGCTGCGCTACGACGACGTGAAGGTCGGTGACGAGGCGCCACCGATCGACCACAAGCTGACGCGCACCGATCTCGTGATGTACGCGGGCGCGTCGGGTGACTTCAACCCGATGCACCACGACGAAGTTGCCGCGCAGGCGGCCGGCCTCCCGTCGGTGTTCGGCCACGGCATGTTCTCCGCGGGGCTGCTGGCGACCGCGGTCACGAACTACGTCGGGATCGGCAATCTCACGTCGTACCGCGTTCGTTTCACGAAGCAGACGTGGCCCGGTGAGACGCTGCACACGACGGTCTCGGTCACCGAGAAGCGCCCCGGCAACGAGATCGTGCTGGAGTGCGCGCTCGTGAACGAGAACGGCGAAGCGAAGATCCAGGGTGAGGCCGTCGCCGTCCTGCCCGCGGGGAATTAGCCGATGGCCGGGCCGCGCTTCGACATCCCGAGTCCCGACATGGAGACGCAGCCGTTCTGGGACGGCTGTCGCGAGGGCCGTTTCCTGTTGCGGCACTGCAACGCGTGCGGCGAGGACCACTTCTACCCCAGGCCCTTCTGCCCGAAGTGCTGGAGTCCCGACGTCGAGTGGAAACAGGCGACGGGTCACGGGACGCTGTACACCTACTCGATCGTCGTCCAGAACGACCTCCCGCCCTTCAACGAGCGCGTGCCTTACGTCGCCGCGGTCGTGGAGCTCGACGAAGGCCCGCGCGTGATGACCAACATCGAGGGCACGCCGCACGACGAGTTGCGGGTCGGCATGCCGGTGACGGTCGACTTCAAGCCGCTCGACGACGAGATCACGATTGCGATCTTCCGCGCGGCGGCGTCGTAGACGCGCGGATCGATAGATTCGGCGCTGTGAACGACCACGAGCAGGACTGGAACTTCGCGTTCGAAGAGCCGTTGCACGAGGTGTTCCCGCAGCTGCACGCGGCGCAGAACGCGTGGCTGGCCCAGCTCGACTCCCTCGACGCGCCCGACCGCAAGACCCACGAGCTGATCCGGATGGCGGTGACCGTCGGGCTGCGCAATCCGGCCGGCGTGCGGCGCCACGCGCAGCTCGCGCGCGAAGTCGGCGCGAGCTGGGAGGAGATCCTCGGGTCGATCATGCTGACCGTTCCCGGCTTCGGGCTGTTGCCGGCCGTTGAAGCCATCCCTCACGCCCGTGCCGGTTTCGAGGAAGCGCGCGAAGCCGAGGCGGACTAGCCGAGCATGCAGGAGACCCCATCGATGTCATCCGAAGCGCCCTTTCGCATCCTGCCGCGCCTCGACGCGCACAACCGCGAGTTCTGGACCGGAGGCGCGGTCGGTGAGCTGCGTTTCTGGCGGTGCCAGGATTGCGGCTTCTACATCCACCCGCCCCAGCCGATCTGCCCGATCGACCATTCGAAGCATCTCGCGGTCGAGGCGGTGTCGGGCCGGGCGCGGCTTGCTACCTACTCCGTCAACTACCAGAACTGGATGCCGGGACCGGAGCTGCCGTACGTGGTCGCGATCATCGAGATCGTCGAGCAGCCGTCGGTGCGCCTCACGACGAACCTCGTGAACTGTCCCCTCGACGAGATCGCGATCGGCATGCCCCTGCGCGTCACCTTCGAGCACCACCCGGATCCCGACGGCGACGTCTACCTCCCGCTGTTCGAACCCGACGGAGACGCGTCGTGAGGTTGATCCGAGCCGACCGCCCATGGGGCGCGAGCCGAAGGCGAGCGGGGTAGAGATGGACGAGAACGAGATCATCGAGCGGCGCGCGTGCATCACGGGCGTCGGGCAGTCGGAGATCGGCCGCCGGCTGGGCCGCGATCCGTTGGAGCTGACGCTCGACGGCTGCCTCGCCGCGATCGCCGACGCCGGGCTCACGACGGCCGACATCGACGGCCTGTCGACCTATCCGGGTCCGATGGCACAGCCGGCCGGGTTCAGCGGCGCGGTCGCGTACGAAGTGATGGATGCGCTGCGCCTGAACTGCGGCTGGTACGGCAGCGGGCTCGAGACGTCGGGCCAGCTCGGTTCGGTCGTCAACGCGTGCCTCGCGGTCGCGTCCGGTCTTGCCAACCACGTGCTGTGCTTCCGCTCGGTCTGGGAAGGCTCCGCGCAGGGCGACAAGGGCCGGGCCGGCGTGATGCCGGGTGGGGGCGGTGGCGGTGGTGGCGCGCCGAAGATGTCGGGCTTCATGTCGTGGAACATCGTGTTCTCGGCGCCGTCGGCCGCGACCTGGATCGCGATGTTCGCACAGCGTCACTTCCACGAGTACGGCACGACCCGGGAGCAGCTCGCGTGGATCCCGTTGAACGCGCGCAAGAACGCGGAAGTGAACCCGAACGCGATCTACCGCACGCCGATGTCGTTCGACGACTACATGAACGCGCGGCTCATCTCGACTCCGTTCTGCCTCTACGACTGCGACGTACCGTGCGACGGCGCGACGGCGGTCATCGTGTCGCGGCGCGAGCGGGCGAAGGACTTGCGGCACGCGCCGCTGCGGGTCGAAGCGGTCGGTACGCGTATCGCCGGGCGCCCCTCCTGGGACCAGTTCGACGATCTCACCGCGATGCCGAACCGCGACGCGGGCAAGCAGCTCTGGACGCGCACCGACCTCAAGCCCTCCGACGTGCAGATGGCGCAGCTCTACGACGGGTTCTCGTGGCTCGCGATGTCGTGGCTCGAGGCGCTCGGCCTGTGCGGCGTGGGGGAGGGCGGCCCGTTCGTCGAGGGTGGCACTCGCATCGCGCGTGACGGTCAGCTGCCGCTCAACACCCACGGCGGTCAGCTCTCGGCCGGGCGCCTGCACGGTTACGGTTTCCTGCACGAGGGCGCGACCCAGATGTGGGGCGAGGCGGGCGACCGCCAGATCGCGACCCCACCCGAGGTCGGCGTGATCGCCGCCGGCGGCGGCAACACCTGCGGCTGCCTCCTCCTCGTACGCGAGTAGTCCGGCGGGGGCCGGTCAGTCGATCGCGATGTGGGCGAGCTCGGCGAGGTGCTCCGAGGAGTTGCCGAGCGCGGTCGAGAGCGAGAGCAGCCGCTTGTAATACAGGTGGATGTCGTGCTCCCACGTGAAGCCGATGCCGCCGAACACCTGGATCGCGCTGCCGCCGAGCTGCGCGTACGCGTCGGAGGCGAACGCCTTCGCCATCACCGCGGCGCGATGGGCTTCCTGCGGCTCCGCGTCGTCGACCGCCCACGACGCGTAGTACCCGGCCGCCCGACCGAGCTCGAGTGTGCGCAGCATGTCGGCGCAGAGGTGCTGTACCGCCTGGAACGAGCCGATCGGCTTGTCGAACTGGACGCGTTCCTTCGCGTACTCGACCGCGAGCTCGAGCGCGCGGGCGGCGGCACCGACGCCGTCGACCACGTACGCGACGGCCAACTTGTCGAGCGTGCGCGCGATCGCGTCGGACGCGTCGCCCGCGCCGAGTCGCCAGCCCCGCGCGCTGTCGAGGCGCACGGCCGACTCCTTGCGGCTGCCGTCGACACTCGGTGACGCCTCGACCGAGACTCCGGGGTCGTCGCGCTGCACTGCGAACACGCCGAGCGCGCCGTCGGGGTCGCGGGCGGTGACGAGGAACAGGTTGGCGGCGCCCCCGTCGGGCACGTGCGCCTTGGTGCCGTCGACGCGCCAGACCTCGCCGTCGACGCGTGCCGAGGTCGAGGGCTCGCGCCACACGTAGCGCAGACCCGGCTCGAACAACGCGAGGGTGCCGATCGTCGATCCCTCGGCGAGGCCGGGGAGCAGGTACCTGTGCTCCCGGGGCGCGCCGGCGTCGAGGACGAGCGAGACCGCGCCGATCGCCGTCGACGCGTAGGGCTCCGGGCAGAGCGCCCGTCCGAGCTCCTCGAGCACGACCGCGGCGTCGACCATCCCCATACCGGCGCCGCCGTGCTCCTCGGGCACGAGCAGCCCGACCGCGCCGATGTCGCGCAGGCCGGCCCACACGTCGTCGTGGCCGAGCTCGGGGGCGTCGTGCTCGTAGGCCGCGCGCACATAGGTGATCGGCGCCTTGTCGGCGAGGAAGCGCCGCACGGAGTCGCGCAGCATCTCCTGGTCGGCACTGAACTCGAAGTCCACGACGGCGCTCCAGACGCGAGCGGTGCGCGCAACCGCGCACGCCATTTGGCTGACACGAACGTCAGGAAACTACCCTGCGCCGAGATGCGCCTGCAGTACGCACCCGAGGACGAGGCGTTCCGCGCCGAGCTCATCGCATGGCTGGCCGAGAACCAGCCCTCCGACGAGCAGTTCCGCTTGCCCAAGCAGTCGAGCGCGCACATGACCGACTGGGCCCGGGCCTGGCAGCGCGCGCTCTTCGACGCCGGATGGCTGGTGCCCGGTTGGCCGCCCGAGCTCGGCGGGCGAAACGCGACCCCGACCCAGCAGATGATCTATTTCGAGGAGATCTCGCGCCGCGAGATCATTCGCAGCGCGAACCCGCAAGGCCTCGGCATCATCGCCCCCTCGATCAACGACTACGGCACGCCCGAGCAGAAGGAGCGTTTCCTCGGCCCGACGTTGCGGGGCGAGATCTCGTGGTGTCTCGGCATGAGCGAGCCGGGCGCGGGGAGCGACCTCGCCAGTCTCAAGACGCGAGCCGAGCTCGTCGGTGACGAGTTCGTGGTGAACGGGCAGAAGGTGTGGACGTCGGGGGCGCACCACGCCGACTGGTGCCTCTGCTTCGTGCGGACCGATCCGACTGTGCCGAAGCACAAGGGCATCAGCGCCCTGATCATCGACACGACCGCACCCGGGGTGGAGCGTCGTCCGTTTCCCGAGTTGTCCGACCCCGACTGGCACGATTTCAACGAGGTGTTCTTCACCGACGTGCGCGTGCCCAAGGAGAATCTCGTCGGCCCGCTCAACGGCGGTTGGCCGATCACGCAGGGTTCGCTGGCTCACGAGCGGGCGATGTTGTGGATCGGCTACGCCTACGACTTGCAACGTGCGGTGCGCGCGCTCGTGGAGCTCGGAGATCGTCCGGTTCCCGGCGGTGGCCGGTTGGGTGATGATCCGCGCTATCGCGACGCCGTTGCCGGCTTCCACATCGACGCGCAGGCGCTGCTCGCGATGGGGTACCGCGGCTTCTCCAAGTTCCTGTTGGGCAAAGCGTCACCCGAGCACTCGCTGCTGAAGTTGTTCGGCAGCGAGTCGTTGCAGCGCGCCTTGCTCTTCGGGAGCGAGGCGCTGGGGATCGACGGGCTCGACCTCGACCTGCTCGGACCGAAGATGTGGCGCGACGGACCGTGGGCGATCTCCTACCTGCGCTCGTTCAGCGGCACCATCCCCGGCGGCACCAGCGAGATCCAGCGCAACATCATCTCCGAGCGCGTGCTGGGCCTGCCTCGCTGACACGGTCCTCGGCGGCTGCCCTCCGCGAGAAGATGCCAGACTGACGCCGTGGACTTCACGCCCTTGGAGATCGACGCCGAGCGCGCGCATCGCTACCGAGCCGACGGGTTCTGGGACGACCAGACCTTCGGGAGCCTGCTCGCCGACGGGTTGCGAGAGGCCGCGGCGCAGCCGTTCACCATCCGGTCCGAACGCCGGCCGTACCGCGGGACCCTGGGCGACGTCGACGCGCTCGCCCGCAGGGTCGCGGCCGGCATGCGGGCGCGGGGCGTGCGGCCCGGCGACGCGATCGCGTTCCAACTCCCGAACTGGGTCGAGGCCGCCGCGACGTTCTACGCGGTCGCGTACCTCGGTGCGGTGGTCGTGCCGATCGTGCACTTCTACGGTCCGAAGGAAGTGTCGTACATCCTTGCCCGCACCCGCGTGAAGGCGTTGGTGACCGCCGACCGGTTCGGCGCCCAGGACTTTCTCGCGAACCTCGAGACGATGCGCGCCGGCCTGCCGGATCTCGAATGGGTCGCGGTCGTCGGCGACACCGTCGGGCCCGGCAACTTCGCGTTCGACGAGTTGCTCGCCGACGGCTCGCTCGACGAGTTGGCGGCGGTCGATCCGGGCGCGCCGGCGCTGGTCGCGTACACGTCGGGCACCACGAGCGACCCCAAGGGCGTCGTGCACGCGCACCGCACGATCGGGGCCGAGATCCGCCAGCTGGGCGGCATCCAGCCGTTCGCCGGGCAACAGCCCGGTGGGAAGCCCGCCGCGCTCTCGGTCGTGCCGCCGTCGATCACGGGTGCGCCCGTCGGGCACGGCATCGGCATGATCGCGGCCCTGCTGATGCCGGTCGCGGGGCAT
>CAZLEC010000017.1:0-18589 GCA_964558245.1 uncultured Burkholderiales bacterium
CTCGCGCAGGGCTTCGAGGTCTTCGATCACGTCGGGCGGCGGATCGTCGTAGTGGGTGAACCCGATCTCGAACGCACCCTTGTTCGCGCCGGTGACGGCTTCCGACGGGATCCACGAGAGGGACGTCACTGATGACTCGACGCGCATGGCCGCTCCATTCGCTCAGGCAAACATGCGGACGCCGCGAACGCTACGGAACGCGGCCCGCCGAGGCGAGGGTGCTGGCCGCGGAACGCGCGGGTGCCGGCACTCCCACGCAGGGAAGGCTGCCTCCTGGGCCGGGGCCGGCGGCGATGGGAAACTGCCGGGGATGGGAGCCAGGCGCAGGTCCCGAGGCCCGGGAGGTCGAGTCGCGTGTTCGCTGCGTTCGAGGGACGGAGGGTCGTAGCCGTATGAGGAGCGGGGTGCTGCGGGTCGCCGGGTACCGCTTCCGCGCGACCTTTCGGCGCCGGCGGGGCGGTTACCTCGCCATCGTCCTGCTCACCGGGCTGGTGGGCGGCCTCGCGATGGGAGCGATCGCCGGCGGGCGCCGCACGCAGTCGTCGTATCCGGCCTTCCTCCGGAGCACGAACCCCTCCGACCTCGTGGTCCCGACCGCGGTGTACGGCTTCACCAGCTCGACCTCCGGCTACGACCCGGTCATCCTGCGCAAGATCTCGCGCCTCCCGCACGTGAAACACCTCGAGATCTACGCGTCGGTCAACAACGCGCTGCTGCTCGCCAACGGCAAGGAGTTCAACCCCCCGAAAGGGGCGCCCGCGAACTTCGAGATCGGGACGATCGGCAGCAACGGTCTCTACGTCGACCAAGACCGCGTCGCGATCACCGAGGGCCGCATGGTCGACCCCGCGCGCGCGAACGAGATGCTCCTGTCGCCGCGCGTCGCCGAAGTGCTCGGCCTTCACGTCGGCGACTTACTGCACTTCGGCTTCTACACCAACGCCCAGGAAGCCGCGCCCGGGCCGAGCGGCGACCAGTACCGGCCGCATCCCCATCTCGAGCTCGCGATCAAGGTCGTCGGCTTCGGTGAGTACAACAACTCGATCGTGCAGGACGACGTCGACGCGGTGGGCTCGAATTTCGCGATGTTCACTCCCGCGCTCACCCGGCAACTCCTCGAGTGCTGCGCGCAGACGACCACCGCCGGCCTCCAACTCGACCGCGGCAGCCGTGACGTGCCGACGGTGGAAGCCGAGTTCCAGCGGCTCAATCCGTTGCTGGCCAGTCACGTGTATGTCACTTCGGTCGACGCAACCAAGGTCGAGCGGGCGATCGAGCCCGAGTCGATCGCCCTCGGAGTGTTCGGCCTGATCGCCGCGCTCGCGGCGCTCATGATCGTGGGCCAGGTGATCGGCCGGCATCTGCGCGCCGGCTCCGACGAGCTCGACGTCTTGCGCGCGCTCGGCGCCCGGCCCGCGATGACGACGATCGACGGCCTCATCGGGGTAATCGGAGCGATCGTCGGCGGCGCCGCGCTCGCGGTGATCGTCGCGGTCGCGCTCTCGCCGATCGCCCCGATCGGCGCCGTCCGCAGCGTGTACCCGTCGCGGGGCATCGCGTTCGACTGGACGGTGCTCGGTCTCGGAGCTCTCGCCTTGACCGTCATCCTGGCCGGCATCGCCCTTGGGCTCGCGTTCCGCAATGCGCCTCACCGCGCGGCCCGGCGCGCCAAGCTCGCCTCCGCGCGCCGATCGCGATCCACGGGCGCCGCGGTCTCGGCCCGACTCCCGGTACCGATCGGAACGGGAGTGCGGCTCGCGCTCGAACCGGGAACCGGGCGCAACTCCGTGCCGACCCGATCGGCGATTCTCGGCGCCGCGCTGGCGCTCGTCGTCGTCGTGAGCACGCTCACCTTCGGGGCGAGCCTGCACACGCTGGTGTCGCGCCCGGCGCTCTACGGCTGGAACTGGGACTACGAGCTCAGCGGCGGCGGCGGCGTCGGCAACGTCCCGCAACAGCTTGCGGCCACCGCGCTCGCGCACGACCACGACGTCGAGGGCTGGTCCGACGCGTACTTCGGCGAGGTGGCGGTCAACGGGATCGCGGTGCCGGCATTCGGCGGGGACACGAACTCGCGCATCGGGCCCCCGCAACTCTCCGGGCACGGTCTCGACGCACCCGGCGAGGCGGTGTTCGGCGCCGGGACGCTCGCGCAGCTGCACAAGCACGTCGGTGACGAAGTGGAGGTCGACACCGGCGCGAAGGATCCCGTCCGCTTGAAGATCGTCGGTACCGCGACGATGCCGGCGATCGGCGGCAGCGGTTCCGGGAGCCTGCACATGGAGATGGGCACCGGAGTGCTCTTTCCGTACCAGGACATCCCGGCGTCGCTGCGTGACGTCGTCGGCAACAAGCCGGCGGGCCCGAACGCGATGCTCGTGCGGTTCCGGACCGGCGTGAACCGCGCACGAGCGCTCCGCGGGCTGAACGCGATCGCCGCGAAGTTGAGCCTGCCGACGAACTACGGCGTGAATGTCGTCGCCGTGCAGCACCCCGCCGAGATCGTCAACTACCGCTCGATGAGCTCCACGCCGCTGTACCTCGGTGTCGCGCTCGCAGTCGGGGCGGTCGTCGCGCTCGCGCTCACGCTCGTGACCTCGGTGCGGCGTCGCCGACGCGAGCTCGCGCTGTTGAAGACGCTCGGGTTCACCCGGCGCCAACTCGCGGCCGTCGTCGCGTGGCAGTCGACGATCGCGGTCGCGATCGGGACAATCGTCGGCGTGCCGAGCGGCATCATCATCGGCCGCGCACTCTGGGATCTGTTCGCCGACGAGATCCACGCGGTTCCCGAACCGACCGTGCCCGCACTCACGATCGCGCTCGTCGCGATCGGTGCGCTCGTGCTCGCCAACGTCGTCGCCGCGATCCCGGCCCGCCTGGCCGCGCGCACGGAGACCGCAGTGCTCCTGCGGGCGGAGTAGAGCCGTGAGATCGACGCTCCGAATCGCCCGGTACCGGTTCCGCACAACGTTCGCCCGCCGGCGCGGTGGCTACCTCGCGATCGTGGTGCTGCTCGGGCTGATCGGCGGCCTGGCGATGGGCGCGGTCAGCGGTGCGCGGCGCACGCAGTCGTCGTTCCCGACCTTTCTGCGGAGCACCGATCCCTCGCAGTTGAGTGTCGAGGGCTTCGGAGTCAACACCGGCAAATCCGCGAGTGGAGTCGACAGCCCGACGAGCCCGGCGACGCTGCGCGCCCTGGCTCGGCTGCCGCACGTGACGCATGCCGAAACCGAAGTGCTCGCGCTCGCCGCGCCGCTCGCCAAGAGCGGCCTACCGCTCCCGGCGATTCAGGACAACGGCGTGGAGCCACTCGGCAGCCTCGACGGCCTCGGCCTCGATCAAGACCGGATCACGATCACGAAGGGACGCCTCCCAGATCCGCGCCGAGCCAACGAGCTCGTGATGAGCGCAGAGGCGGCACAACTCCTCGAGCTCCACGTGGGCGAAACCGTGACCGTCGGCGCCTTCACGCTCGCCCAATTCACCTCGCCGAATTTCAGCAGGAGCCGGCCCCGACCGCACGTGCAATTGAGCATGAAGTTGGTCGGTACCGGCGAGTTCAACACCGCAGTCGTGGAAGACGACATCGAGCGAGCCCCGACGTATCTGCTCTACACGCCCGCGTTCAGCCGTTCGATCGCGCAATGCTGCTCGTACGGAGCCATCACCGATGTTCAAGTACAGGCGAACGCCGACATCACATCCGTCGAGGCCGCGATCGAGCAGACCTTCCCGCGGGGCGCGTCGTTCTTCATTCACGAGACGGCGGTGAACCAGGTCAAGGCCGAGCGAGCGATCAAGCCCGAGTCGATCGCGCTCGGGGTGTTCGGCGCCATTGCCGCGTTGGCAGCACTGTTGATCGCGGGTCAGGCGATCGGTCGCCAACTGCGGCTCGACGAGAACGAGCTCCACACACTGCGTGCGCTCGGAGCCGGAAGGGCGGTCACGTCGACCGACGGTCTTCTGGGCGTGTCGCTCTCTGTCGTCGTGGGGGCGCTGCTCGCGTGCGCCGTCGCAATCGCCATGTCGCCGCTGTGGCCGATCGGACCGGTCCGGCCGGTGTACCCGTCACTCGGGTTCGCCGCCGACTGGACGGTGCTCGCAATCGGCGCCGCCGCGTTGGTCGCGGCGCTGAGCACCATCAGCGTCGTGCTGGCATACCGGCGGGCGCCGCACCGGATCGCCGCGAAACCGAAGGCAGCGTCGCGACCATCCGCGGTCGCCGGTGGAGCGAGCGCAGCCGGCCTGCCCACATCCGCCGTCGCCGGCATCCGGCTCGCACTCGAATCGAGACGCCACGCCGACACCGTGCCCATGCGTTCGGCCATCATCGGCGCTGCGGTCGCGATGATCGTCGTGATCGCGACTGTCACCTTCGGCGCGAGTCTCGGCACGTTGGTGACGCACCCGGCGCTCTACGGCTGGAACTGGGACTACATGCTCACCCAGGACCAAGGCGGCGGGAACATCCTCGGTGCGCAGTCGGCGAAGCTGCTCGCCGCCGATTCCTACGTCGCCGCCTCCTCGGGGTATGCGCTCGACGCGTTGCGTATCGACGGCCAGACCGTCCCAATCCTCGGCGGCATCCCGCATTCGGCGATCGCGCCTCCGATCCTCTCGGGTCACGCGTTCGACGCCGCCGACCAGATCGTGCTGGGACCGTCGACGATGGCCGCGCTGCACAAGCACGTGGGCGACACGGTGGAGGCGAGCTACGGCAACGCGGCCCCCGCGCGCCTGAAGATCGTCGGCACCGCAACCATGCCGGCTGTCGGCGCCACGGAAGGCTCCGACCTCTCGATCGGGACGGGCGCCATCGTCTCGTACCAGCTCATACCGGCCACGACGCGCGACGCGCAGGGCTCGGCGTTCAACCCCAGCGCGATCTTCGTTCGGTTCCGACACGGTGCAGACAAGACCGCGGCACTCAGATCGCTCCGCGGGATCGCCGCGACGTTGGGGAACGCGCCCAACTCCCTCGGATCCGTGGCGTTGCTCGCCGTGCAGCGGCCGGCCGAGATCGTCAACTACCGCTCGATGGGATCGACTCCCGCGCTGCTCGGGGTGGCACTCGCGATCGGAGCGGTCGTCGCGCTCGGCCTCACACTGATCGCCTCGGTCCGGAGTCGCCGACGCGATCTCGCCTTGCTGAAGACGATGGGCTTCACCCATCGACAACTTGCCGCGACCGTCGCGTGGCAGTCGACACTCGCGGTGGCCATCGGCGTCGTGGTCGGCGTTCCGCTCGGCATCGTGACCGGACGCGGGTTGTGGCAGCTGTTCGCCGACCAGCTCCACGTCGTCTCCCACCCAACCGTTCCGGCCCTCACGATCGCGCTCATCGGCGCCGGCGCGCTCGTGCTCGCCAACGTCGTTGCCGCCATCCCCGGGCGTCAGGCGGCGCGCACGCGCACGGCCGTGTTGCTCCGCGCCGAGTAGACGGGAAGGCGCGTCGCGCGTACGGTCGCCGCGATGGACCTCGTCGTTCCGCCGCTGCTCCGGAAGATGGCCAGCGACGAGTACGCACCGCTCCCCTGGCGCGCGGTCGATCACCGCGCGGCCACGAGCGCGAGCACTGTGATCGCGGACGCGGCCGGCCGGCTCGGGCTGCGAGAACCGGACTACGCGCGGGATCGACGCGGCACGGCCGCGACGCTCCGGTCGATCGACGCCGCGCACGGAGGCGGCTTCTTCGCCGTGCCCGAGGCCGCGGTACTGGATCTCGACGCGGCCGACGCAGCGTTCCGCGGCCGCGCGCCCGTGATCGACGTGCAGACGCACCTGGTCGACCCCACGCGTTGGGTCGGCGCGGGCGCGGCCGCGCTCGGCGGCTTCTTGCGCATGGCGGATCCCGAGCGCTGGCCGGGAAAGATCGACCCGCGTGTGATCGACGGTGCGGCGTGGGCCGCGCTCGTGTTCGGCGCGTCGGAGACCGCCATCGCGCTGCTCACCTCCACGCCGGGCCCGGCGGCCGCGAACGTGCTCACCAACGCCCAGATCGCGGCCGCTCGCGACGTCGTCGAGCGGTACGACGGCACCGGCCGCGTGTTGACGCACACGATCGTGCACCCCAACTACGGCTCCGAAGAGCTCGACGCGATGGACGACTGGGGCGCGCGTCTCGCTCCGTCGGGTTGGAAGGTCTACACGTTGTACGGACCGCCGACGAACGCCTCCCCGACGGGTGGGTGGTTCCTCGACGACGACGAGGTCGGCATGCCGTTCCTGGAACGCGTGAACGCGCTCGGCCCGCGCGTCGTCGCCGCGCACAAGGGTCTCGGCGGCCCGATACCCGATCAGTCGCTCGCGGCCGCGTCGCCCCGCGACATCGGTCCGGCCGCGGCCGCGTTCCCCGGCATCGACTTCGTCGTGTACCACTCCGGCTACGAGCGCGATCCCGACGCGCAAGAAGGCCCGTACGATCCCGCGAACGCGACGCGCGGCGTCGACCGGCTGATCAAGAGCCTCGAGATCGCGCGCATCGGCGCGGGCGCGAACGTGTACGCGGAGCTCGGCAGCACGTGGTTCCTCATGTTGCGGCGCCCCGTCGAGGCCGCGCACGTGATGGGAAAGCTGCTGACCGCGCTCGGGCCCGAGCGTGTGGTGTGGGGAACCGACTCGACGTGGTACGGATCGCCGCAGCCACTGATCGACGCCTTCCGCGCGTTCGAGATCCCCGAGCGCATGCGAGCCGAGTTCGGCTACCCGCCGCTCACCCCCGACGTGAAGGAGCGCATCCTGAGCGTCAACGCACGCGCGCTGTACCGCGTCCCCGACGAGACGCTTCACGCAGTCGATCTCGCACGTGACCGAGCGTGGGTCGCCAACGCGTCGGTCGAGCTGACGGCGGCGATCGAAGCGGCCGGCTGACGCGCCGGTTCAGCCGGTCGTGCGGAGCGTCGTCACGTACTTGACCCGCCCGAGCAGGTGACCGCGCTCACCCGCGACGACGAGGGCGATCGTGTGCTTCCGGTTGTCGCACGGAACGGGAACGGTAATGGTGTTGCTCGCGGCGTCGGTGCCCTTCTGCACGTGACCGTCGACCACGACGTGCTGATTTCGTGCCGACTCGACCGCGTACGAGACCGGCACCTTCGCGATCAGCGCCGGTCCGCACTTCTTGGAAGCCGGCACGACGAACGACAGGATCGCGACCGCACCGGTGCTCGGCGCCGCATGACTGCCCCCCGAGCTGCAGGAGCTGAACGCGACCACGAGCACGAGCGCGGCGACGCCCCGCCGAACGACCTTCACGACGCTCACGGTCTCGGCGAGCCTCTCCTCGATCGGGTTCGGACCGGGGTCAGGCCGTGCCCGCGTAGAACGCGCTCGCGTCGCCCTTCAGCGCGACGCTCGCTCGCCCGTCGACACCGACCGGCATCGATCCCGCGACTGTCACCCGTTCGCACCGTCGGTACGCGTCGCCGTAGTCGACGACCGCGCAGTGCTGGGTCGAGCGGTTGTCCCAGATCGCGACGTCGCCGACGCGCCAGTGCCAGCGAACCGTGTTCTCCGGTCGGGTGACGTAGTCCTGGAGGGTGCGGATGATCGCACGCGACAGGTCGCCCGGGAAGCCGACCACCCGGTGCGCGAAGCCGCCGAGCAACAGCGCACGCTCACCGGTTTCCGGATGTACGACCACCGCGGGATGCTCGGCGCGGTAGATCGTCGACACGAACTGCTTCCCGCTCTCGATCCAGGCCGGATTCGAACGTCCACCGTCGATGCGCACGTCGCCCGGTGCGTTCGTATGGACGACGCGCATGGTGTCGGCCAGCGCGCGCAGCTCCGGTGTGAGCGTCGAGTAGGCGTTCACCGTGTTGGCCCACACGGTGTCGCCGCCGACGTCGGGGATCACGACACCCCGCAAACACGTGAAGCTGACCGGTTGGTCGAGGAACGTCACGTCGGTGTGCCAATCGGCGGCCGGCGCACCCTTCGCGGAGTCGACCTCTTCCATCAACGGCTGGTCGGGCGGCGACTGGATCGTCGGGTGACCGAGCGTGAGGGTGCCGAGCCGCCGCGCGAATGCGACCTGACGCTCGTAGTCGAGCGTCTGGTCGCGGAAGAACACGACCCGATTGGCCAGGAGCGCGGCCCGGATGTCGGCCACCGTCTCGTCGCTCAACTCCGCGGCGAGGTCGACTCCCGACAGCTCGGCGCCGATCGTCCCCGTCACGGGCGACACCTTCAGTTCACGCGTCACGTGGCTCGTGCCGGCCGTCATGGGCGCTCCTCGTGCTCGGCGACGAGCCCCAACGTAGCGTTCCGCGCGCCACGGGTGCGGAGGCCGGGGCCGCACGCGTGCTCGCGCGTCGCCAAGCTCTTCTTCCTCGCACTCGCGTCAGCTCGGCCGGTGGATCACCAAGGTCCGGTCGGCCTCGCCGGGCTCCCGGCAGCCGGTGAGGGCGAGCGCGTTCTCGAGCTCGAGCGCGAGCCGTGCGAGCAACTCCCCGACGCCCGGCTCGCCCGCGATCGCGAGTGCCCACAGGTACGGCCGGCCGATCAGGACCGCGTGCGCGCCGAGACACAGTGCGCGCAGCACGTCGCGACCGCTCCTGATCCCTCCGTCGACCAGCACCGGCGTCGGCGCGACCGCCGCCGCGACGGCCTCGAGCACAACCGCGGTCGGCACGACACCGTCGAGCTGGCGCGAACCATGGTTGGACACGATCACGCCACGCGCGCCGTGCTCGACCGCCGCGCGCGCGTCGTCGGCGCGCAGCACACCCTTCACCAGTACCGGGAGCGACGTGAGGTCGGCGATGCGCTCGACCGTCGACCACGTGACCGAAGGGTTGAGCGGCGACGCGTGCGGCCGCGCGCGCAGGAGCGGGTCGACATACGCGCGGTCGGGGACGTATCCGTGGAGCCGGATCGACGCGACCGGCGCGTCGAGCGTCACGACCACCGCTCCGAAGCCGGCCGCCTCGGCGCGCGCGAGCCTCGGGGCGAGCTCGCGCTCGTCACGCGGAACGTAGAGCTGGAGCCAGCACGGTCCGCGTGTGCTCCTCGCCACGTCGTCGGGTGCGACGCTGGACGCGCTCGACACGACGAATGTGGTTCCGGCGGCCGCGGCGGCGCGGGCGACCGCGTGCTCTCCATCGTGGTGCGCGTGTCCGGCGAAGGCACAGGGCGCGAGCAGGATCGGCGTCGGCATCGGGGCGCCGAGCAGCTCGACCGCTGTCGTGACCGCCGCAACGTCGCGCGCCATCCGCGGCGCGAAGCGCCACTCCGCCCACGCCGCCTCGTTGTCGTGCGCCGGAGGGAACACGGCCGTGGCGGCGAAATATGCGGCGGCCTCGGGTGTGAGGCTCCGGGCGGCGGCCGCGGCCATTTCGATCGGATCCCAGGGCAGCGAGGTTCGGTTCGCCGCGGTCACCGGCCGACCATAGACCGGTACGGTTTTGACGCCGCAACCCCGCCGCAGTTGGATGGTCGCATCCGAGGCGACCTCGAAGGAGCAGCGATGAGTGACAAGCCGAGCTACTTGGGGCTCTTGAACGCAATCGCGGTCGCCGAGGCGCAGGCCCACGAATACCTCACGGCTTGGGCCGCGTGCACACCGAGTCCCGACGTGCGCCGGGTGCTGCTCACCGTCGCGGCGCGGGAGGGCGAGCACGGAATGAGCTTCGCGAAACGCATCAACGAGCTCGGTTACGAGGTGCGGAGCAATGACGACTCCCAACTCCAGAAGGCGCTGGCGCTGGTGAAGTCGGACCGCTCCGACCTGAAGAAGATGGAGAAGTTGAAGCTGAACACGCTCGACACCGGCGACAAGCCCGACATCTTCGACGGCTTCTTCAAGGATCACTCGATCGACATCCGCACCGGCGAGCTGCTCGGTCGCTACATCGCCGAAGAACGCGATACGGCCCGCCTCCTGCGCGACTGCTACGAGCAGCTGGCCGCCGCCGACGGCACGGGACCGCAGCAGTCGTCGGAGCCGCTCGCGTCGCTGGAGGGCAAGGTCGACACGCTGTGCCGCGCCGTCGACGAGTTGCGCCAGATCGTGTGCGCGCAAGCGATGCCCACGAACGGTCGCAAGACCGCACGCGCCGCGGCGAGCGCGGCCGATTAGTCGCTGAGCAGCGTGGTGCGGAGGGTGTCGATCTGGGATCCGGCCAGGCCGACGCCGTGCACGTAATCGGTGAGCGAGCCGTAGGTCGATCGTGCGAGCGCGAGGAACCGTCGCATCGCGAGCGGCGGGGCGTCGAGGAAGGCCGGAGGCTGCGCCGCCATCGGCTCGTACGACTCCGGCCGCTCGGACCGGACCCATTCCGCGAGCTCGCGCATCGCGGCGCGACTCAACGCGTAGTCGGCGGCGATGTCGTCGTCGCTGACGCCGAGCACGCTGAGCAGGATCGCGGCCAACACGCCGGTGCGGTCCTTGCCGGCCGAGCAGTGGAACACGAGCGGCAACCGGTGCGCGTCGGCCATCGTCGAGAGCGCGGTGACGATCGATGCGGCACCCTGGTCGAGCATGTCGAGATACCGGCCCGCGAGGAACTCGACCGCGTCGAGCTCGGCGCCGGGGAGCTCTCGCTCCCACACCTGCTCGAGCAGCGGGAGGTGCTCGTACGCGGCCGCGATCGATTCCGCGGGCACGCGACCGTGATCGTCGAGCTCGGCCCGCGTTCGCAGATCGAGCACCGTGCGGATCCCGAGCGCCGCGACGCGGGCGAGGTCGGCACCCTCGATGCGGTGAATGCCATCGGCCCGGTAGATCAACCCCCACCGAACCGTGTAGCGGCGGCCCGACGCGTAGCCACCGAGATCACGGAAGTTGAAGACTCGCTCGAGCGTGATCCGACGCGGGCGAACATGCGGCTCGATCTTCACCGAGCGAACGTACCGTTCGGACGAGACGCCGAGCTTGCGGCCGGTTGAACAACGCGTGCACATCCAACGGACACGAGCCGCAGTCCCGGGCGGGCGCAGCAATGAACGGAACTCCGACCGCGTCCGTATGGACCTGCCGCACGGGCGGTCACGCAACCGGGACCGACGACATCGGGGGCCAAACATGTATCGACGCGCGATCTTCGGCTTGGTCGTCGGGCTCGGCGTCGTCGTCACGCTCGCGCCCGCGGGTGCAGCGCCTACGGCCGGCCCCACCGTCGCTTCGGCGCCGGCACACCGCGCGCCGCGAAGCCCGGCCGCACCGGCCGCCCGGGCGAACGTGGCCACTGCTGCGCTCACCGTGACCGTCTCGTCGGGCTGCGCGGCGTTCTGTTTCGTGCCGGCGCAGATGAGAGTCGCGGTCGGCGACACGGTCACGTGGGTCAATCGCTCGGGCACCGAGCACGACGTGACCCGATGCAGTCCCGCCGCATGCAACGGGGCGTCGGCCGGCACCGGAACCGACCCGTCGTTCAAGACCGG
The DNA here is from genome assembly GCA_964558245.1 of uncultured Burkholderiales bacterium. GTDB lineage: Bacteria > Actinomycetota > Acidimicrobiia > IMCC26256 > PALSA-610 > JBBQER01. The sequence continues at coordinate 11,386 of CAZLEC010000017.1, forward strand.
CAACCTCGCAGCCGCAGCAGGAGCCACGTTCAGCCACACCTTCACGGCACCGGGAACGTACGTGTACTTCTGCACGATCCACGGCTACGCGCTGATGCACGGCACGATCACCGTCGCCGCGCCACCACCGCCGACGACCGCGGCACCGCCCGTGAGCCTCCCCCCGACGAGCGCGGCGGCGCCCGTGACTGCTCCGGCTCCGGGCACGAGCATCCCACCGGCGCCCCGGCTCGCCAACACGGGCGCGGCGAGCAGCGACATCACGACCTTGGCGCTCCTCCTCGTCGTGAGCGGGCTCGCCGCGACCGGCCTCGCGCGCCGGCGCCGACACTCGACGCCGGCGCGATAGCCGGTACGTTCACGGCGTGACGCACACCGAGGTCATTCACGAGTCGCTGCTCGATCGGGCCGGCACCGAAGACCTGCGAGCATGGGCATCGGAGATCGAGGCGTGGCCGAGCGGCTCCCACGTGTGGGGCCACTACGCCGAGAGCACCCCGCTCGGGCCCCGCATCTGCCGCACCGAGAACGTGTCGGTCTGCCATCCCGGGATCGCGTCGGTCGTGAACGGCGTGCTCCATTCGTGCGCGGAAGCGGCGCTCGGCGAGCCGGTGGTCGCGTTCAAGGACAAGCTCAACTACAAGCAACCGGGCGGCGCGGGCTACAGCACGCACCAGGACGTCGTCGCGTACCCGGGCGTCGAACGGGTCGTGTCGATCCTGATCGCAATCGACGACTGCCGCGTCGAGTCGGGCTGCCTGTGGTTGGCCGACGACGTGAACGAAGTCTTGCCGGTCGACGATCGGGGTGTCGTGCGCGCCGACGTCGCGGCGGCACTCGCCTGGTCCCCGGCCCCGCTCGCCGCCGGCGACGCAGTGCGCATCGACGGACTCGCGCCGCACTACAGCGAGGCGAACAACACCGACGCCGCGCGCCGCGTGCTCATCGCGAGCTACGCGCCCGCACGCGCTCGCTACGACCGGGCGCGCTACTACCGAGAGCGCGAGGATCGCATGCGGCGCGAAACCGACCGGGATGGGCGGTTTCGCATCAGTACCCTCGCCGACTTCGAAGGAACCGAGGTGGCGCCGGACACCACGACCGACCGCTGCACGCACCCATCCGCGTAGGCCTACCCGCTCGGGCTCGGTTCCGCGCCCGAAGCCGCCCAGCCGAGCCGAGGCCGCGACGACAACGAGCCGCCGGGCCGCTTCGTACTGACTCGCCGGCACTCGCGACGCTCGGGCCCGGTCGTCCCGGTACCCTGACGCGGAGTGCGGGGTCGATTCTCCTGATTCGGGAGGCGACAAGTGACGAGCGCGATCGCGGTCGAGATCACCGTGGGCCGGCTGGGCCTGGCCGTCACGTGTGCCGTCGTGGCGGCGTTGTCGTACGCGCTGAGCAACGTCCTGCAGCAACACGAAGCGGAACAGATCGCCGAGAAGGAAACGCTCAAACTCGGGTTCCTCGCGCAACTCGCGCACCGACCCCGTTGGCTCTTCGGGATGGGCGCCGACGTCGGCGGCTACGTGTTCGAGGCGCTCGCGCTCGGATCGGGCACGCTCGTGATCGTGGAGCCGATTCTCGCGACCTCGCTCCTGCTGTCACTGTTTCTCGGTGCGACCATCAATCGCCGTCATGTCGACCGCGCGGGATGGACCGCCGCGGTCGTGCTCGCGATCGGCGTGTCGCTCTTCCTCTTCGTGGTCGCCCCGACCCGCGGCGCGGAGCTCGCCCCGACCCACACCTGGCTCATAGCCGCGCCGCCGATCATCGGCTTCGTGCTCCTGTGCGTCGCGGCGGCGGGCGCCGCCTCCGGCTCCCGGCGCGCCGCGCTGCTCGGCCTCGGCGCCGGCACGCTGTTCGGAACCAGCGCAGTGCTCACGAAGGCGTTCGTTCACTACCTCGGCGGCGGCGTGTTCAACTGGATCCCCCATTGGGAGCCCTACGCGCTCGCCGTCAGCTCCATCACCGGCCTCGTCCTCGCGCAGAGCGCCTTCCAGACCGGGGCGCTCGCCGCCGCCGTGGGCGCCGAACAGGTGATGCAACCCCTCACCGGCGTGGCCCTCGGCGTCGGGCTCCTCGACGAGCGGCTCGGCATCTCCGGCTCGGTGGCGGCACTCCTGCTGATCGCGGCGCTGATGGCGATGGTCTGGGGCGTGCTCAGCCTGGCTCGATTCGAGCAGCCCGGGGCGCTCTCGCCGCCCCCGGCCCTGGCCGACGGTTAGCCAGCGCCGTACACTTTGGGTAGCAACTGGTGGGGTGCACGCGCCTCGCCGCGACGCGGGCACCCGGGACGCGGGCACCAGGAAGGTGGAGCGCGGTGCGATTGTCTCGCGCACAGCGGAACGTGGTTTACGCCATGATCGCCTTCTTCGCGCTCGCGATCGGCATCGGATTCTGGCCCGTGCATGCCGCCGTGTTCGGCGATCCGTCGTACTCGTGCGGGAGCGGTTTCGTTCACAGCGGTCACCAGTGGAAGACCGACAGCGCGGCGGCTCAGGACGAACGAACCGGCAACGATGCCGCCACCGGCACACCGAGCGACGTGTGTCCCAACAAGGTCTACGGCCGTCGCGACTTCGCGTTGCTCGTCATCGGCTTCGCGGCGGTGGTGGGTCTGCTCACGCTGGTACTCATCCAGAATCCGCAAGACCGCAGCAGCAGCGCGCTCCAGGCATCGATGCGGGTGCGCGACTCGAAGCGCTAGTCGAGCGTCCAGTACTGCTCGCCCGCGCGCTCGAGCCGGTCGTGCAGCTGCCACAGGCGCTCCAGCACGGATACCTGGGTGGCGTACTCCTCGAACGCGCGCCACTTCGCGCCGAAGTCGCGCGACACCGAAGGGCACGCCGGTGACGCCGTGATCCCGATCTTGTGCAACGTACGGAACCGCGCCGCCAGCACGCGTGGGATGAACACGTAGGGAAGGTCGCTGTACCAGAGCCAGGGCACGGTGTCGACGCGAGCGCGTGCGGCCCGCGCCGTCGCGTGACACGCCTGGTGGTCGACGTGCGACAGCCCCAATGGCGCGACGACACATGTCGGCTCGACGTCGGCCACCGCCTGCACGAGCGCGTCGAGCGCACCGGCCGGCTCCGCGATCGGATCGGCGCGCTCGTCGTGCGAGTTCTGGCAGAGCGGGAGCCACCGGGGCGTCGCCCCGACCGCCGCGAGCGCCCGCACGTCCTCGTCGCGGCGCACCGCCATCGCGTCCTCGCCGGGAACGAAGCCGCAGTCGGTGTCGTGCTCGTTGAGCGGGTTCGTGTATTCGGCGGGCGACGACGCGAACAACGTCGCCACGGTCGCGCCCGGATGCGCGAGCAGCAGCGATCCGCACGACAGGACCGCGTCGTCGAGGTGGGGCGAGATCACGAGCAGGCGGTCGAGCTGACCCGGCTCCTCGAGGCCCCACACGCCCGAGAACTTAGCCAGGTGTCAGCTCGCGTCGCCCGTTGCGGAGAGGAGATAGAAGCTGCTCTCCGAGTCGCCGGTTGCGACGCCGGCGTCGGAGTCGTACAAGAACGTGTAGAGCAGGTGACCGTTGTAGGAGAGCTGTTGGGTCCCGTCGGCCTGCACGAACACCGCGACCTTGCTCGGGTCGAGACCACCGCTGACCGTCGGCGTGCCCGACCAGGTGACCGCCGGCCACAGGAAGATCTCGGAGCCGGCCTTGCTCACCGAGCCCGAGCCGTCGGGAGTGAAGAGATACAACGGATGACCGTAAGCGTCGACGATGACGTTCTGGGTCATGTTGTCGAGCGTGTTCTTCACCGGCATGACGGTCAGCGCGGCCGCGGCCGTGGGCTGCACCGGCCCCTCGAGCGCCGACTGCGGCCCGATGCCCGCGGAGTTACGCGCGGCCACTCGGAACGAGTACGACGTCGCGTTCGTGAGACCGGCGACGACGGCCGTGGTCGACGCGGATCCGAACACGTGCGCAGCTCGAGCCGTGGAGCCGACATACGGCGTGACGATGTAGCCCGAGATCGCCGACGCGGGGCTGCTCGGCGCCTTCCACGTGACGGTCGCCTGCGCGTTGCCGGCTGCGACCGTGAGCCGCGTCGGCGCCGACGGGACGCCGATCGTCACCGGCTTCGAGGCCGCCGACTGCTTCCCGGTACCCACCGCGTTGTGTGCCGCGACCTTGAACGTGTACGTCTTGCCGTTCTTCAGGCCACCGACGACTTCCGAGGTCTTGTTCGAGTGGAAGGACACAGTTGTCTGCGCCTTCGCGCCGACGTACGGGGTCACGAGGTAGATCGTGATCTTGGATCCGCCGTTCGACGGCGCCGACCACGAGATGCGCGCCGACTTGTCACCCGACACCGCGGTCGGCTTCCCCGGTGCGCCGGGCTTGGTCACCGCCGCGCCTGCCGGTGTCACCGCACTCAACGTCCACGTGGCCATCGCGGCCACGATCACGAATCCGAGCATGCGCCGTCGCATCGGTCCCACCTCCCGCCCCCGGAAACTCTTGCCCGCTTCGAGTACGGCGCCGGCCTTCCCGCGGTTCACCGGTTCAGCGAATCGCGTCGGCCGCGGCGGCGGTGAGCGCCGCGAGACCGGCCCCGAGCTCGGTCCGGGTCGGCCATCCGAAGCCGAGTCGGAAGTGCGTGTCGTCGACCTCGAACCAATGACCCGGCCCCACGTACGTCCCGTAGCCCGAGAGCAAGACGTCGTGGAAGTGGGCGGTGTCGACCTCGAGCGCCGGCGCGAAGCGAACCAGGCCCACCACACCACCTGCGGGCTCCACCCACTCGAAGGTGTCCTGGGCGCGCATCCAATCGCGCACGATCGCGAGACGCGCGCGCACGTCGGCGAGGATCGGCGCCAGGATCCGTTCGCGATCGGCGAGCACACGTCCGGCGATCGCTTCGTCGAGCGTCGCGCCGCAGATGAACATCTGCTCCTTCGCGGCGAGCAGGGTCTCCGAGAGGTCGGGGTCACGGCACACCGCCCACCCGACCCGCAGACCGGGCAGGCCGTACGCCTTCGACATCGACGAGACACTGATCGCGCGCGACGAGAGTGTGGCCGCCATCGGCAGGGGCGTCGCGTGGGTGAGATCGCGGTACGTCTCGTCGACGAGCAAGACCGCGCCCGACCGCTCCGCGAGATCCACGAGCGCGTGCAACGACGCGAGGTCGAGCATCGTGCCCGTCGGGTTGTGCGGGCACGTGACCGAGATCAACTTGGTGGTGCCCGGTTTCACCAGCGCGCCGACGCGCGCGACATCGAGGCGCCACGCGTCTTCGAACGCGAGGTCGACGATGTCGAGCGTGGCTCCGATCGCGCGCGGCGTCTCGAGGTTGGTCGCGTAGTTGGTGCGCACGATCACGGCGTGATCGCCCGGCTCGAGGAGCGAGGTCGCGGTGGCGAACAACGCCGCGGCCGCGCCCGGCATCACCAACACGTCGTCGGCGCGCAGACCCGACCCGCCCGCGGCAACGGCCTCGCGCAGGCCGGGATCGCCCAGGTGGTCGCCGTAACAGAGCAGCAGCCCGTCGAGCCCGCCACCCGGAGCCAGGGAGAGATCGAGCCCCAGATCGGCGAGTCGCCGATCCGAGACCGAGCTCTCCGAGAGGTTGTTGGTGATCGTGTCGTACCCGAGTTGCTCGGGTGACTCGATCTCGATGGGCATCCGCCGGTACTTCACCGGCGAAGCTTCTCAGACAGGCGCAGATCCGGAGGCCCGGTAGGTCAGACGAAGCCGCACGGGCGATGGAGGGCCGGAGGTCGCAGCCGCATAGGGATTGCTACTCGCTCGCCATGATCAGGGCGATGCGGTCGACGAGGTCGCTGCGCGCCGCGTCGAAGTCCTCCAACGAGATCCGGTTGTCCTCGTACGACTCGTGGAGCTCCTTGAGCCGCTCGACCAACTCGTCGGCGCTGACCCCGTCGGTGTTGACGGTCGGCTCGACCGGCTCTGCGTCGGCCCGGGCGTCACGCCGGGCGCGCTTCGCGTTCGCTTTGGCCGTTTTGGCCATTTCGCGATCTCGTTTTCCGAAAGTGCTGCGGCTCTTGGCCAAAACGAACTCCTTCGTCGAACCGAGGGAGAATCGAGCGCGCCACTAGGTATAGCGCGCTGATCACTAGCTGGCGCGGCGGCTGGGCCGGCCCCGGTTCGGGCGACCACTGCCCCGCACCGAGGCTGATGACCTCTCCCTATTGTACCGATCCCCGTTGCGACCCTGGGGTCGCGGCGCCCGCTGCTCGCGCCGGGCGGCGTCATCCGAGGCGACGACCGCCAGCGGCTTGGTCGGGGCTACTCGAACCCGCGGCTGGCCGTGCGAACCCGCGATCTCCGTGACGTTCGGCGGCGTCATCGGTGCCGGGATCTCGAGATCGCGCTGCATCTTCGAGACGGTGCGGGTGTCGGCGTGACCGACCAGGGAGACCACGAGGCCGGCCGCGCCGGCGCGGGCCGTGCGTCCCGACCGGTGGAGGTAGGCCTTGCCGTCTTCGGGGGTGTCGTAGTGCACGACGCACGCCACGCCGTCGACGTGGATGCCGCGAGCGGCGACGTCGGTGGCGACGAGCGCCTCGACCCGGCCGCCCTTGAAGTTCACGAGGGCCCGGTCACGCTGGTTCTGCGACCGACCGCCGTGGATCGCCGCGGCCCGCACGCCGGCCTTCTCGAGCTGGGCGGCGAGCCGATCGGCGCCGCGACGCGTGCGGCAGAACACGATCGTCGGTCCGGCGGCGGGGATGAGCTCGGCCATCACACCTGCGCGCTGCGGTCCGTCGACCCGCCAGAACACGTGGTGCGCACCGCGACCGTCGGGCTCGGGGGCTCCGGCGTCGTGGCGGACCGCGTCTCGCTGGTAGTCGCGGGTGAGCACCTTGATCGCGCCGTCGAGCGTCGCCGAGAACAGCATCGTCTGACGAGTGTCGGGCGTCTGGTCGAGCAGGCGGCGCACTTCGGGCAGGAAGCCCATGTCGGCCATGCGGTCTGCTTCGTCGACCACCACGACCTGCACCTGCTCGAGGTTCAGCGCACCCTGGCGGAGGAGGTCGGCCAGCCGACCCGGGCACGCGACGAGGATGTCGACGCCGCGGTTGAGCTGGCGGCGCTGCCCTTCGTAGCCGACGCCGCCGTAGACCGAGCACACGCTGAGGCGCCGAGCGGCGGCGAGCGGTTCGAGCTCGCGACAGATCTGCGCGGTGAGCTCGCGGGTGGGGGCGAGGATCAGCGCGGTCGGCT
>CAZLEC010000018.1:0-18382 GCA_964558245.1 uncultured Burkholderiales bacterium
GTCGCGATCATCAGCCGGCTGTTCCCGCTGTTCGCGGTGTTCTCGCTCGCGGCGCCGTTCTTCCTCGGATGGGCCTGGTCGGGCACCATCGGCGGAGCGCTCACGGCCCTGCTCTGGGCCGGCGCGGCACGCATGATGCTGCTGCACCACGTGACCTGGAGTGTGAACTCGATCTGTCACATGTTCGGCAAGCAGCCGGCGTCCGACAAGGACAAGAGCACCAACTTCGCGCCACTCGGTGTGTTGTCGTTCGGCGAAGCGTGGCACAATTTCCACCACGCGTTCCCGCGGTCGGCGCGTCATGGTGCCCTGCCGCACCAAATGGATCCCTCGGCCGCGGTCATCCGACTGTTCGAGCGAGCCGGCTGGGTCACCGACGTGCACTGGCCGACGCTCAACCAGATCGAGTCCTGCCACACCTGACCGCACACTCGTAACCCGGGTGTAACACCCGTGCTTGCCTTTGGGTCGCCGACCTGCGATGGTGCCACCAAGCCGTTGCATTGTCGCGATTGCAAGGGGGACGCATGGCCACCGACGTATCGTCGGCAAAGGGCGGGGCCGTCGAGAGCAAGGGCCTGAAAGACGGCGCACTCGGGCTGGCGTCCGCGACTGTGGTCGGGGTCGCGTCAACGGCGCCGGGCTACAGCCTCGCGGCGACGCTGGGGTTCGTGGCTGCCGAAGTCGGCTTTCGCTCTCCTGCCATCATGTGGATCGCCTTCATCCCGATGGCGTGCATCGCGGCCGCGTTCTTCTATCTGAACCGAGCCGACCCCGACTGCGGCACGAACTTCTCGTGGGTCACGCGCGCGCTCGGGCCCCGTAGCGGCTGGATGGGTGGATGGTCGAGCATGATCGCCGACCTCGTGATCATGCCGAACCTCGCGGGGATTGCCGCGCTCTACACCTTCCAGTTGTTCGGGTGGAACAACGCAGGCTCGACCAACTGGGCCACGCTCGTCGTCGGCATCCTCTTCATCATGGCGATGACCTGGATCTGCGTGGTCGGCATCGAGCTCAGTGCGCGCATGCAGATGCTGCTACTGGGTACCGAGCTTGCCATCCTGGTGATGTACAGCGTGTGGGCAATCATCAAGGTGTACGCAGGACACGTCCACGGATCGGTTCATCCCGCGCTCTCATGGTTGAAGCCGTCGGGCTTCGGAGGCGTCGGTGGCTTTACGGCCGGGATACTGCTCGCGGTGTTCATCTACTGGGGCTGGGATACGGCGGCCAGCGTGAACGAAGAGTGCGAAGACGCCAACCGCACGCCCGGCCTCGCATGCGTGCTGTCGACTCTCATCCTGGTCGCCATCTTCGTGATCGTGGCGTTCTCGGCGCAAGCGATCAAGGGCGCGGACTTCCTCGCTCAAGGCAACAACGCCGACGACGTTTTCGCGGCAACGGGCAAGATCGTGTTCGGTTCCGGTGCGCTGGGCACAGTCGCGCTGAAGCTGCTCATCATCGCCGTGTTGAGCTCGGCCGCGGCGAGTTGCCAGACGACGATCCTGCCCGCGGCTCGGACCGCCCTTTCGATGGCCGTCCACCGTGCGTTTCCGCCGCGTCTCGGCGAAGTCAGCCCGCGTTATCTCACGCCGGCGCGATCGACATGGATCTTCGGAGTCGTATCGAGCATTTGGTACACGATCCTCGTCCTCGGCGCTCGCCTCGGCGGGGGCGACGTGCTCGACTGGTCCATCGCAAGCGTGGGCCTCATGATCGCCTACTACTACGGCCAAACGGGCATTGCGTGCGCGATTTACTATCGGAAGTACGTGTTCAAGAGCGTAAAGAACTTCTTCCTCGTAGGTCTCTTCCCCCTGATCGGCGGTATCTCGCTCGGCGCCGTCTTCCTCAAGTCGATCTGGGACATGACCAACCCGGATTACACCGACCAGGGCACGTCGTGGTTGGGAGTGAGCCCCGTATTGTGGATCGGGCTCGGCGTTTTCCTCGGCGGTATCCCGTTGATGTTCTGGTGGAATTCCAAAGATCATGCGTTCTTCCGGGTGAAGACCGACCCGGTCGACTCGCGCCCGCCACCCGAAGGCGGCGAGCCGCTGCCCCAGCTCGTTCCGGAAGGGGCGTCCCGCTGATGGCCGGAGAAGTTGTGCTCGGGTACGACGGCGAGCCGGGCTCGCGCGCCGCGCTCCAAACTGCGGTTGCCATCGCAGCCGCGTTCAAGCGACCCCTCGTGATCGCGTTCGGCTACGCACCCGCGCCGATCGGCGGCGAGGTCGCCGACCTGTCGCGCGCGGTGCAGGACCTCGGTGAGAAGATCACCGCCGACGCCGTGGCGGTCGCGCACGAGGTCGATGCCTCCGTCGCGGTGCAGGTCGAGCTCGTGAACGATCGGCCCGCGGAGGCAATTCTGCGCGCCGCCGACCAATACGAGGCGCTCGCGATCGTGGTCGGCGCCGCCGGACGGGGCCCGATGGCGGGTGCCCTGCTCGGATCGGTGACGTATCAGGTGGTACACCGTGCGACGAGGCCCGTCGTGGTCGTACCCTCACCAGAAGAGTCCTGAGCTGAACAAGGAGCCTTCCCATGGCTGACAAGTCGCCGAAGAAGAACAACAGCAAGAAACCGGGGAAGTCGCTGAAGGAGAAGCGAGCCGACAAGCACGCGAAGAAGGACGAGAAGCGCCCGGGTCTGTAGCCGGGCGCGGCGCGATGACCGCCGCGGAAGCCATTCGCAACACGTTCGCGTGGTTCGAGGTCAACAGCGGCTGGGCTCAGCCCGACGACGACAATCTCGCCGAGTGGGTCGCCGACGGTGTGTGTCGGTGTCCCGACGACTGCATCGTCGCCCCCGACGGTTGGTGCGAGCACGGCCTCGCATCGTGGTGGCTCATCGTGCAGACGCTCGACGATTGAGCCGACGCGTGATGCACGGCAGTCGATTTCGCTACAGCGTCGTGTTCCCTTCGCAGGTGCCGCCGTCGCCACCGACGCCGTCACTCTTGGTCCCGTCGGGGCACGTCGTGTTCGACCACGTGACGCCCGTGAGGGTCGCGCCCGTGAGATCGGCGTGGTAGAGGTTTGCGCCGGCGAGGTCGGCAAAGCTGAGGTCGGCGCCACCGAGGTTCGCGCCCGGGAGCTTGGTGCCGACCAGGTTGGCGGCGGTCAGGTCGGCGGCACTGACGTCGACCGCAGTGAGGTTGGCGCCGGCGAGATCGGTGCCCTTCAAGGTGGCGCCCGTGAGCGTGGTGCCCGTCAGATTGGCCTTGGAGAGGTTGGCTCCCGTGAGGTCGGCGGTACCGAGGTTGGTCCCGGAGAACTTCGCAGTCGCGAGGTCGGCGAAGCTGAGGTCGGCGCCCGTGAGGTTGGCCCCGTGGAGGTTGGTGCTCCCGAGGTTTGCGCCGAGCAGCTTGGCACCCCTGAGATCGGCTCCGGTGAAGTCGGCGCCCTGGAGGTTGGCGCTGTGGAGGTCGGCAAAGCTCAGGCCGGCGCCTTTCAGGTTCGCGCCCGCGCCGACGAGGTAACCGTTGGCGAGCAGCCAGTGCGCCGGGAGCACGGCCGGACTCCCGACGATCCGGCCCGACGAGACACCGGTCAGCGTGGCGGCGGCGAGGTCGGCGCGGTACAGCGTCGAGCCCGCGAGGTTTGCGCGCGTCAGCACGGCGTGCGCGAGGTTGGCGACGGTGAAGAAGGCGCCGGTCAGATTGGCGACACCGAGATTCGCGTGCGCGAGGTTGGCGCCAGTGAGATCAGCGCCGCTCAGATTTGCGTTCGTCAGCTTGGCCGTCGTGAGGTTCGCGTTCGTGAGCTTCGCGTTCGTGAGCGTCGCGTTCGTCAGGACCGCGCGCGTGGCGACGGCCAGCGTGAGATTCGACCCGGCGAGGTTGGCGCGGGCGAAGTTGGCGCCCGTGAGCCGGGCCGCGGTGAGATTGGCGCTCTTCAGCTGGGCACCAGTGAGCGTGGCGCCGGTGAGGTTGGCGCTCTTGAGGTCGGCACCTGCGAGGTTGGCGCCCGAGAGGTTGGCGCCGGAAAGGTTCGAGCCCCGGAGATTGTCTCCGGCAAGGTTCGCGCCCTTGAGGTTGCAGCCCGCGAGCGATGCAAACGGCTTGCGGGCGCTGCAGTTGGAGCTCGCGCCGGCCGGGGCGGCCGGCGCGAACATCAACGAGAAGCACAGGGCAGCTGCTGCTATACAGCCGGTCCGCCGGCTCCCGCTGACTGGTACATGAGCCATCGATCCCCCACCCGCGCGAGGGTCGACGACCCGCGCGGAACGGTCTCCCGCACCCTGGACACTAAATAGGTGGCGAATCGCTTACTAGTGCACAACTCAGGTGAGCGACCGAAGTACCACGTTTCCGGGGCTTTTGGTGCATTCTCCCGCAATTGGACGCGGCGCTCGACGAGTTTCGTCAGGATCGCCACCCCATTGGCTCGGCCGGCGCATCCGGCGGGGCTTGCAGCGCGAGGTGCCACCAGCCGACGTCGCGCCACGCTCCGTGCTTGAACCCGGCGTTGGGGAATCGACCGATCCGAGCGAATCCCAGCTTCTCGTGCACACCGACGCTGGCGGAGTTGGGCAACGTGATGCCGGCATATGCAGAAACGAAGCCAAGGACTCGCAACTCGTCGAACAGCGCGCCATAGAGGGCACTCCCAACCCCGCGGCCGCGCCATTGCTCAGCGATGTAGAGCGAGACGTTGACCGCCCAGCGATACGCGGCGCGGTCGCTGTGAGCACCCGCGTACGCGTAGCCGATGACCTCGTGCGCAGCCTCGGCCACGAGCCAGGGGAACCGCTCGGTCGTCGCTCGGATCCGCTCGCCGAACTCGGCGACCGTCGGCGCGACCGCCTCGAACGAGATCACCGTCTCCTCGACGATCGGCGCGTAGATCGCCCGCATCGCCGGCGCGTCATCGGCGTTTGCCGCCCGCACCGCGAACTGATCCTCCACGACGCAATCCTGCCAAACGAAGCGGCCGGCGATCACGTCTCGTGCGACAGCAGCTCCTCGAGCAGACCCTGCACCCGACGATCGATCTCGTCGCGGATGGGCCGAACATCGGCCAGTGACTTTCCCGCCGGGTCTTCCAACTCCCAGTCGAGGTAACGCTTGCCCGGATAGAACGGGCACGCGTCGCCGCACCCCATCGTGATCACGACGTCGGCCGCCTGCACGGACTCGTCGGTGAGCGGCTTGGGGAACTCCTTCGACAGGTCGAGACCGACCTCGCCCATCGCCGCCATCACCGCGGGGTTGATCGCGTCGCCGGGCGCGCTGCCGGCCGAACGCACGCGTACACGCCCCCGCGCGTGATGATCGAGCAGCGCGGCGGCCATTTGCGACCGGCCGGCGTTGTGCACGCATACGAACAGCACTTCGGGAACTTCGCTCACGAGGCCTCCTCGGCCGGCTCGGGCTCCACGAGATCGGCCGTGTGGAGCGTCGGGTGCCAGAAACGCGCGAGGCCGACCGCGGCCAGCGCGCCGACGATCTGCATGACGACGAACATCGGCGCGCTGCTCGGCCGGATACCGGCGAAGGTGTTGGTCAAGGTACGCGCGATCGTCACCGCGGGATTCGCGAAGCTCGTGGAAGATGTGAACCAATAGGCCGCGGCGATGTAGCCGCCCACGGCGTACGCGGCGACCGACGAACGACCGGACCGGACGATCCCGAGGATCACGAGCAGCAACCCGAACGTCGCCACGACCTCGCCGAGCCACAAGCTGCCCGCCGACCGCGTATGCGTCGAGAGCGTGACCGCCGACAGCGAGAACATCAGGTTGGCGACGATCGCCCCGACGCAGCCGCCGACGACCTGGGCCGCCATGTACACGCCGGCGTCGCGCGTCTTGGTGCCGCCGAGGAGCCGGTCGGCGAGGGTCACGACCGGATTGAAGTGCGCGCCCGACACCGGCCCGAGCGCGAGGATCAGCGCGACCAGTCCGGCGCCGGTCGCGGTCGAGTTCTCCAACAGCTGGAGGCCGACGTCGCCCGGCGAGAGCCGCTGCGCGGCGATACCCGAGCCGACGACGATCGCGACGAGCAACGCAGTGCCCACCGCTTCCGCGCTCGCGCGCCGGGCGAGGTCCCGGTCGATCATCGGGCTGCCGACGAACCGGTGGCCGCGGCCCGTTTCGGGAGGCCGGCACGCAGACCCTCCTCGACACCCGCGAAGTCGTGCGCGCTGAGCCACAGTCGCAACAGGTGACGCTTGCGCTCGGGATCGTCGAAATCGTCGTAGGCCTCGCGCGAGTGGAGGATCACGGAGTTGTTGAGCAGTTGGAGATCACCCGGCTGGAAGTCCATCTCGACGTGGAACTCGGGGTCGTTCGCGATCGTCTCGATCAGGTCCATCGCCGCGCGCTGATCGTCGGTGAGACGCGGCACCTCGGCGTGGCGTTGGGCGTCGCGGATGTACCAGCCGATGTAGAAGAACCGGGGGTCGCCGTGCACGTCGTGGAGCACCGGCAGCCGGAAGAACGGCGCCTCGCCCGGCGACTGCTCGTCGTTGCGATCCCAGCACATCGGCTCGTAGAGGATTTCGAGCAGACGAGGATCGCGCGCCAGGATCTCGTTATAGACCGCCGCGGCGCTGACGATGCGGCTCTCTCCCCCGCGCTTCGCACCCCGCAAGCACAGCAACCCGATCACGTCGGCGCCGTCGGTGTGGAAGTCCTGGCGCTGCGTCGTCGCGTACAGCCGCACGTCGGGACCGGTACGCGCCCGGCCGCGATCCCGAACGTGACCCAAGGTGGTTCCCTCGGCGTCCTGGCTCACGGGCGTACCGAGCTGCAACCCCAGGCCGACGTACGCGAGCTCGATGTCGTCGGGCGCGAGCTCGTCGACGGGAAATCCCCGAACGAGCACGAAGCCGCGTCCTTCGTGCAGCGTCGCGATCCAACCGCGGATCCGAGCCGCCATCCCCGGTAACGAGAAGTCGTCGCGCGTCAACGTGTGCCGGGTCCTGCCCCGCGCTCTTGCCGATTCGACGGCGCGCCGGATCTCCGCCCGTTCCGGCGGAGTGAGCTCCTCGGTCCAGTCGCTGCCATCCCCGAGCTCTCGTGATCGCCACGCCGCCGGCGAGGCGATCACCGCCCGCGAGCTCTCAGCAGCAGGCATTGCCGGCGACGACGGCGTCACCGTCGACCGTGCCGCAACAGGTCGCGCCCGTGTCCGGATCGGTGACGCGAAGTTGGCCACCCGGCATCTCCACGTGCTCCAACACCGTGTAGATCTCCCACGGCTCGCCGGAGGGACCGTCGACCCAGACCTTGTCCTGCACGGCGTAGCAACACGCAACCTGGTCTTCGGTCGCGGTGGCGAGACCCGACGCGGCGAGCCGCTGCTGCGCCGCGGCGACCTCGCCGGTCGACTCCACTTCGATGCCGAGATGATTCAGCGTGCCGCCCGGCGCCGCGCCGGCGATCAACACGAGCTTGAGCGGCGGCTCAGCGATGGCGAAGTTCGCGTAGCCGGGCCGGACCTTGGCCGGTTCCGTCGCGAACAGCTTCGAGTAGAAGGCGATGGCGGCGTCGAGATCGTCGACGTTGAGTGCGAGCTGGACGCGCGACACGGGAACTCCTCCTGATACATTGACTGTTGTCGATGAGTCAACCAGACGCATCGACATCTGTCAATATATCCTCGGAAGGCGCGTTCACGGGAAAGGCTCACACCGATGGGCAAGAGCCGGCCAATCGTCGAAGCACCGGCTGCGGCGCAGTGTTGCGGTTCGATGCTGCAGTCGCCGTTGACCGAGCAGGACGCAATCGCGCACGCCGCGGCGTTCGCGGCGCTCGGGGATCCGGCCCGGCTCCGGCTCCTCAGTCTCATTGCGACCGCACCCGCGGGCGAGGTGTGCGTGTGCGATCTGATCGAGCCGATCGGCAAGTCTCAGCCCACCGTGTCGCACCACCTGAAAGTCCTCGGCGAAGCCGGCCTCGTCACGAACGAGCGTCGCGGTCGTTGGGCGTGGTACCGCGCGGTGCCGGAGCAACTCGAACGCCTGCGCTCAGTGCTCCAGGCGTAGCCGCGGGCGGCCCTACCCTCGTCGCATGAACGGCACGCTCGCCCACCGACACGGACCCTTCACGCACGAGCACCATCACCACGGCCCGCACCGGCACGCGCTCACGATCTTCCGGTCGCGGGAGCAGGGCGATCACGAGCACGGCGAGCACGGCGAGCACGATCACGGCCACGGCCACGGCCACGGCGGGCAAGCACACACGCACGGCCAGGTCGACCGTTCGATCATCCGGTCACGAGCGGGAGTGCGCGCGGTGTCCGTGAGCCTCGCGATCCTCGGCGTCACCGCGATCCTCCAGGCCGTCGTGTTCGTGCTGTCGCACTCGGTGGCGCTGCTCGCCGACCTGATCCACAACGGCGGCGACGCGCTCACCGCCATCCCACTCGCGATCGCGTTCCTCTTGCGCAGCGAGCGGGGCGAGCGCTGGGCCGGGTTCGCGGTGGTGCTCGCGATCTTCGTGTCCGCGTGCGTCGCCGCGTTCGAGGCGGCGACTCGGCTCGTGCACCCGCAGCATCTCGCGTACCTGCTGCCCCTCGCGGTGGCCGGGCTGATCGGGTTCGCCGGCAACGAGCTCGCCGCGCGCGTCAGGCTGCGCGCCGGAGCGCGGCTCGACAGCCCGGCGCTGATCGCCGATGGTCACCACGCACGCGTCGACGGCTTCGTGTCGCTCGGCGTCATCGCGTCCGCGGGCGCGGTCGCCGTGGGCGTGAAGATCGCCGACACGATCGTCGGGCTGTTGATCACCGCGTTGATCCTGCGGATCACGTGGCAGGCGTGGCGCACGATCAGCGCGCCTCACGAGCACCACTAGATCGATACGCGCACATATCAGGGGGAAGGCGATGCCCGAAGGTGAATACGCGAGCGGCCTCGCCGGGATCTGGGAATGGTTCGCCGACACCTCGTGTCGGGGCTACTCCCCGTTGTACGACCGCATCTGCCGCTTCGTCGCACGCGACGACGAGCTGCTCGAGTTGATCCGCGAAGCACCTCCCGAGGCCCATCAACCAAACGTGCTCCTGGCCGTCGCCCACTACCTCTTGCTCGCCGGACTCGATCATCCGCTGGCCGACGTGTACGCGGGGCGGGGCGACGCCGATCCCGGTCCCCTGTTTCACGACCTGTGTGTCGCGCACCGCGCCGAGGTGCTCGCATTGATGCAGACTCGCCGGACGCAGACCAACGAAGTCGGGCGCAGCGCGGTGATCGGCCCGGCGCTCACGTGGGTCGCGACGCGGATGGGTACGCCGCTGGCGCTCCTCGACGTCGGCGCGAGCGCCGGGCTCAACCTCGCCTGTGACCGCTACCTCCTCGACTACGGCCCCGCGGGAACGACCGGCCCGTCCGATTCGAGCGTGCGGATCGAGTGCGCGGTGCGCGGCGGCAACCCGCCGATCGCGCCCGAGCTCCCACCGATCGTCGCGCGCGTCGGTCTCGACCGCTCCCCGATCGATCTCACCGACGAAGCCGACGCGCGCTGGATGTTGGCCTGCATCTGGCCCGACACGGGCCGGCTCGATCGCACCCGCGCCGCCATCCGAGAAGCGCAACGGAACCCGCCGACGATCCGGCCGGGCGACATGGTCGACGATCTCCCGCGGGTGCTCGCGGAGCTTCCCGACAACGCGACCGCATGTGTGCTGAACACATGGTCGCTCGCGTATCTCCGACGAGAGGATCGTGAACGCTACGCCGCGCAGCTGGCCGCGGCCGGGCGCACCCGAACGATTGTGTGGATCTCCGGGGAAGGGCCCGGCGTCGTCGCGGAGCTCGCTCACGCGAAACCGCCCGTGACCGAAGACATCGAGCCGAGCGTGCTGGGTGCGATCGTGTACGACGGCGACACCGAGCACGCCACGACGCTCGCGTTCGTGCATCCGCACGGCGCCTCCATCGACTGGGTCGAGTCCGGATAGAGGAGCAACGGCGCCCGATCTCGGGACCTTCGGCCCGCCCGCCGCGGCCACCGCCCGTGTTCCACTGAGCACGAGGGATGGAGCCACGACATGGCGCAGCGAATACTGATACTCGGAGGCGGCACCGGCGGCACGCTCGTCGCGAACCGCCTGCGACACCGGTTCCCGCCGGCCCAGGCGGAGATCACCGTCGTAGATCAGGACGACGCGCACGTCTACCAGCCCGGATTGCTCTTCGTGCCGTTCGGGCTCGCCCGCGCCGAAGACATTGTGCGGCCGCGCGGCCGCCAACTCGACTCGACCATCGAGGTCGTGATCTCCCCGATCGACCGGGTCGACATCGAAACGAACCGAGTGCACCTCGCCAACGAGGTGATCCTCGACTACGACGTGCTCGTCGTCGCGACCGGCGCGGTGCTGGTGCCCGAGGAGACCGAAGGCCTGTTGGGCACGGGCTGGATGAAGACGGCGTTCACGTTCTACAACCTCGAAGGTGCGAGCGGTCTCGCCGACGCGCTCGCGGCGTTCGACGGCGGCCGGCTCGTCGTGAACGTGGTCGACATGCCGATCAAGTGCCCGGTCGCGCCACTCGAGTTCTGCTTCCTCGCCGACTGGTACTTCCGCGAACGCGGTATCCGCGACCGCGTCGAGCTGATCTACGCGACGCCCCTCGACGGCGCGTTCACGAAGCCCGCCGCGGCGAAGGCCCTGGCCGGACTGCTCGAAGAGAAGGGCGTGGAGCTCGTCACCGAATTCAACACGGGCGAGGTCGACGAGGCGGCCGGCAAGCTCGTCGCGTACGACGGGCGCGAGGTCGCCTTCGACCTGGCCGTCGTCGTGCCGTTGCACGGCGGCGCGCCCTACGTCAACCGCTCTCCCGGGCTCGGCGACGAGCTCAACTTCGTCCCGACCGACGACCACACGCTCCAGTCACGCGTTCGACCGAACATCTTCGTGATCGGCGATGCGGCCAACGTGCCCGCCTCGAAGGCCGGCTCGGTGACGCACTTCGAAGGCGAGGTCGTGGTCGAGAACGTCGCTCGGTTCATGAAGGGTGAGGCGCTCGACGCGTCGTACGACGGCCACGCGAACTGCTTCATCGAGACCGGATTCCACAAGGCGCTGCTGATCGACTTCAACTACGAGACCGAACCGCTCCCCGGGCACTTCCCGAGCCGGGTCGGTGTGCCGCTGTTGCAGGAATCGCGGCTGAACCATCTCGGCAAGCTGATGTTCCAGTGGTTCTACTGGCACGTGCTCCTACCCGGACGAGACATCCCGGGCATCGGTTCCGCGATGCCGCTCGCGGGCAAGAAGAAGGAAGGAGTTGCACCATGACGTCAACGACGATCGCCGGGCACGCAGTCGAGGTGAACGCCGAAGGCTTCTTCGACGAGCCCGGCCAGTGGTCGGAAGACATGGTTCCCGAGCTCGCCCGCGCCGAAGGGATCGACCCGTTGTCGGATCGGCACTGGCAGGTGATCCGGTTCATGCGCGCGGAGTACGAAGCCAAGGGCACCGGCCCGACCGTTCGCGTGTTGGGCAAGACCTCGGGCGTGTCGGTGAAAGAGCTGTACCAGTTGTTCCCGAAGGGCCCGGCCAAGGTCGCGGCGAAGATCGCCGGCATCCCGAAGCCGCGCGGCTGCATCTGATCGAAGGAGTGAGATCACATGAGCAACGAGCCGATCAGCAAGATCTCGATCATCGTCAGCAAGGGATCGCTCGAAGGCGTGTACCCGGGCCTGATCATGGCCAACGGCGCGCGCGCCGAAGGGATCGAGGCGAACCTCTTCTTCACGTTCTTCGGCCTCGACGTGATCCACAAGAAGCGGCACGAGCACATCAAGCTCGCCACCGTCGGCAACCCGGGCCTGCACCTCGCGACCTGGCTCGGCGGCTTCCCCGGCATGGCCACGGTGATGACGCACTACATGGAGAACCAGATCGGAAAGCTCGACATCCCTTCGATCCCCGAGTTCGTGGAGATGATCGCCGACACCGGCGCCGGGCTCTACGCGTGCAAGGCGTCGGTCGACCTCTTCGGGCTCGACAAGGACGACTTCATCGAACAGGTCCAGGACATCATCACCGTCGGCGAGTTCTACGAGCGCGCCGCCGGTGGACAGATCATCTTCACGTGAGGTGACCTCATGACTCGCATCGAGGTGTACGCCGACATCGTGTGCCCGTTCACCCATGTGGGATTGCGGCGCCTCAGCGAGGCGCGGCACCAGCGCGGTATCGCTCGGCCGCTCCGCGTGCGCGCCTGGCCGCTCGAGTGGATCAACGGGACGCACCTCGGCGCCGATCTCCTTGCACGCGAGATCGAAGCCCTGCGTGAAGACGTCGCGCCCGACCTGTTCGCAGGCTTCGACGCGGCACTCTTCCCGCTCACGTCGATCCCCGCGCTCGGGCTCGCGGCGGCCGCATACGCAGTCGACGACACCACCGGCGCCGCGATGAGCATGGCGCTACGCGACGCGCTCTTCGAACAGGGCGAGAACATTGCCGACCCCGACGTGCTGTGCGACATCGGTCGCCGCTTCGACCTCGACCTCCCCGACCGCGAGACCTCCGAGCGCGCAGTGCGTTCCGACTGGGAGCGCGGCAAGGAGCGCGGCGTGCAGGGCTCGCCGCACTTCTTCGTCGGCGACACGGGCTGGTTCTGCCCAAGTCTCGACATCAGTCACACGGGCGATCGATTCGACATCCGCACAGCCGACGCGACCGCGCGGGAGTTCTACGCCGCCGCGTTCGGCTGACGCGATCAGGCTTTCTGTTTGCGCAGGTACATGGTGAGCGCGGGCGGTCCGAAGAGCGCCACGAGCGCAACGACCGCGGCCACGACGTAGAGCAGCAACGGCAACGGATCTCGCGCCGGGGGCACTTGCACCGGACCACTTACCGCGTACACCTGCGCGGGCGCCTGGCCCGGCAACGGGTCGGCGGCAACCTCACTCACGCCGCCCTTGCCCGCTCCGACCTTGCCCGCGCCGCTGAGGCCCGACCCGCCGGCTTTCCCTCCACCGGCCAGGCCGCTGCCACCGACGGCGGGGGTCGTGACCGTCGGCGCGATCTGCGGGCCGGTGATCACCCCGTTGCTGGAGGGCGGCGTCGTGGTCTGCGTCTGCGGCGGCGGAGTCACGCCCTGCTTCTGGTCGAACGTCGGGACCGGGTCCGACTTGTCGAGGCCGCCGTTCTTGATCGTCGGGTTGTCACACTGGTTGATCGGCGGTGGGTTCGCGTGTCCGGGGATCTTCAGCACGACGTTGAACACGTCTTGCACGAGGTTTTCCGGGAGCGGCGAGTACCCGAGCTGCGCGGCCTCCTGCTGCCCGGCGCACGCCAGATAGAGGATGAACTCGCTGAGCGTCTTTCCCTTCGCCGCGGTGAACGGCGCAACGACCTTGGTCGGCACGATGAGGTAGCTGTAGCTCGACACCGGGTACGTGCGCGGATCGGGGTTGTTGTACACGCCGAGCAGGTTTTGGGTGAGGTCGGCGTTGAGCGTCGCCTTCGTGAGCGCGACGGCGACGTTGCCGGCCGTCGGCTGCGTGAAGTAGCCGGCCTGGTTCAGCACCGACGCAACCGGAAACCCACGCTGCTTGGCGTACCCGTACTCCACGTAGGTGATCGCACCGTTGTTGTACGGCGCGGCGACGTAGTCGGCCACGCCGTCGGAGAGCTGCTGTGACACCGCGTTGATGTCGGGCCACAGTGACACTGACGGGCACGGATTGATCGTGAGCCCGACCTTCTGGCAGTACGCGTTGTACAACGCAGGTTCCTTCGCGGCCATGAACGCAGTGAACTGTGCGGTCGTGCCGGAACCGTCGGATCGCACGACCGGCCGGATCGGCAGGTTCGGGAGCTGGAGCTGCGGGTTGTCCTTCGCGATGGCGGGATCGTTCCAGTTGGTGATTACTCCCGTGAAGATCTTGGTGATCTCCTCCGGTGTGAGCCGCAAGCTCGTGATCAGCTGACCGTTGATCGTCAGGTGGTACATGAACGACGTGCCGCCCGCGACGTCGGGCATGTACGCGTACGGCCGGTGCGCGGCGAGCGACACCTCGTTGGTGACCACCGAGCCGGTCGCGTCGCGGTACGCCGAGGTGAAGGGAATCTCCGACGCCGCGAAGTCGACCTGGTCCTGGTAGTAGAAGACGCGTCCGGAGGTCGAGCCCACGCCCTGGTAGTTGATCGAGAGTCCCTGGCGCGCGACGTCGGCCGCCCATTGCTGGAGCGCGATCTGCACCCACGTGGAGCCGGCGCCGTCGATGCTCACGTCGGCGAACGCGGGCCGGGCGGCGAGCGGCACGAGAACGGAAGCGACCAGGAACAACACTCCCAGTCGAGTGAATCGCTTCATCATCCGAACCGTCCCGTCACGTAGTCGAGCGTCCGTTGATCCTCGGGGTGGAAGAACATCTTCTGCGTGGTGCCCTGCTCCACGACGACCCCGGGCTCGCCTTCGGCCGCGAGGAAGAACGCGCAGTACTGCGACACGCGAGCGGCTTGTTGCATGTTGTGCGTCACGATCACGATCGTGACCTGCTCGCGCAACTCGTCGATCGTCTCCTCGATCCGCCGCGTAGAGGTCGGGTCGAGCGCCGAGCACGGCTCGTCCATCAGCAGCACGTCGGGCTTCACCGCCAGCGCCCGCGCGATGCACAAGCGCTGCTGCTGACCGCCCGAGAGCCCGCCGCCCGCATCACCGAGCCGGTTCTTCACCTCGTTCCAGAGCCCCGCACGCTCGAGGCAGTGCTTCACCGTGTCCTGCGCCTCGCCGCGTGACAAACGGTGACCGGCGAGCTTGAGCCCCGCGACGACGTTCTCGGCCACCGACATCGCCGGGAACGGGTTGGGCTTCTGGAACACCATGCCGATCCGCCGCCGGATGTCGGTGATCAGGAGATCGGAGCGATAGATGTCGATCCCGTCGATGCGGACGCTGCCGGCGAGCGACGCGCTCGGCACCAGCTCGTGCATCCGGTTCAAGATCCGCAGAAACGTCGACTTGCCACAACCCGACGGACCGATGAGCGACGTGACCTGGTTCGCCTGCATCTCCAGATTCACGCGATGCAGCACCTTGTGGTCGCCGAACCAGGCGCTCACGTTCTCGGCCTCCAGCCCCGCGGCCTGGCCGGGCACGTCGGCGGCCCGCCGGGTGTCGATGGCTTCCATGGTGTTCGACGAGCTCATGAGAGACCCTTCCGTGCGAGACGCGCTCGCTTCAGGCGACCGATGTGACCCGGACCGCGACCGCCGACGATTCGAGCGATGACGAACAGGACGAGCACGATTCCGAGCAACACCAGCGCGCCCGTCCATGCCCGCTGGATCTCTGCGGTCTGGGGCAGGCGGACGAGGCGGTAGATCATCAGCGGCAACGCATCCTGTTTGCCCTTGAACGGGTTGCCGTTGAAGTGGGTGTTTCCGAGCGAGGTCACGATCAACGGCGCGGTCTCACCGACGACGCGCGCGATCCCGAGGATCACAGCAGTCAGCAGGCCCGCGCGCGCGGTCGGGAGGATGATCCGGCGCACCGTTGCCCACTCGCCGCCGCCCAGCGAGAGCGACGCCTCCCGCAGGCCGCCGGGAACGAGGCGGAGCACCACCTCGGCGGTGCGGGTGACCGTCGGCAGCATCAGGACGGCGAGCGACAACGCGGCCGCCAAGCCGGTCTGTTGCTGATGCAGGGCGAGGATGAACGCGGCGTAGATGAACAGACCGGCCAGAATCGACGGCACCGCGCTCATCGCGTCGACGATCATGCGAACCGGGCGGGCCAAGCGCCCTCTGATCTCGCTGAGGAACACCGCGGTGGCGATTCCGAGCGGAATCGAGATCAGGGTCGCGATCCCGACCATCTCGAGCGAACCGACGATGGCTCCCGACCCGCCGCCCACCGTCGCCGGGCTCAACGGTGCGGCCTTGCTCTGGTCCTGGGTGAAGAACTGGGGCCGTAGCGCGTGGTAGCCGCGCGCGATCGTGTAGCCGACGATGACGGCGAGCGGGACGAGCACCCCGAGCGCCACGGTCGCGACGACGACCCCGACGATCCGGTCACGCGCGTGCAGCGCGCCCAGTCGCTCACGGGCGATGAACCACACAGTGGCGAGGAACAGCAAGTACCACACGACGCCGAAGCCCAGCCCGCCCGAGAGCGGGGTCAGGCGTTCGTACACGAGCCAGGTCACACAGAACGATCCGGCGGCCGCGCCGAGCAGGTCGACGACCTCCGACGTCTTCAGGCCGCGCGCCCGGATGCGGTCGCCGGGGAGATCGTCGGAGAAGTCGATGCGGTCCTCGTCGAGATCGATCGTTGCGTCGCCCGCCTCGCGGTGTTCTGCCGTGGTCGTCATCGCGGATCAGATCTCCGTCGAAGCGCCGGATCGGGAACGGGCCACGATGATCGACGCCATCGCGTTCACAACCAGGGTGATCACGAAGAGTGTCAAGCCGGCGGCCATCAGCGCGCTGATGCCGAATGCGTTCGACTCCGAGAACCGCAGCGCGATGAGCGAAGCGATCGAGTTACCACCGGTATGGAGGACGTGCGTGAGGTCGCGCGGATTGAACAGCGGGGCGATGATGAGCGTGACCGCGATGGTCTCGCCCAGCGCCCGGCCGAGCCCGAGCATCGAGCCGCCGATGATGCCGCCGCGCCCGAACGGGAGCACGACCGATCTGATGACCCCCCACCGCGTGCCGCCGAGTGCCAGCGCGCCCTCCTTCTCGCCCGGCGGAGCTTGTGAGAACACCTCGCGCATCACGGCGGTGCAGATGGGCACGATCATGAGCGCGACGACCACGCCGGCGATGAACGTCGACGACGGGTAGCTCGCCACGCTCGACGCGTCCGGGGTGTGGAAGAACGGGATGAAGCCGAAGTGGGTGCCCAACCAGCGGCTCAACAGGATCGCGCGCGGCTGGAGGTAGGCCCTTCCCCAGAGTCCGTAGATGAGGCTCGGTATCGCCGCGAGCACATCGATGAACGATGTGAGCGGCCGCCGGAGACGGGCCGGGGCGTATTCCGTCACGAACAACGCCGAGCAGATCGCGACCGGCACGGCGATCAGCAAGGCGATGATCGCGATGAGGAACGTCCCGACCAACGCCGCCCACACCCCGAACTGACCGAGGCCGGGTGCCCATGCCGATCGGGTGAAGAAGCTGAACCCGGCGACGCGCAGCGCGCTCCACGATCGGATGAGGAGGAACAGGCCGATCAGCGCCATCA
This sequence comes from uncultured Burkholderiales bacterium, assembly GCA_964558245.1. Taxonomy (GTDB): domain Bacteria; phylum Actinomycetota; class Acidimicrobiia; order IMCC26256; family PALSA-610; genus JBBQER01. Next base: position 17,157 of record CAZLEC010000018.1, read on the forward strand.
GGCCCAAGGTCAGGCCACCGCTCGACCGAGCGATGATTCGATACGACTTGTCGGCGCTCGAGCGCACCTGGGTCGGGCGGACGCGCTCTTCTTCTTCCGCCAGTTCGAGGCTGTGCAGCGCCACAAGTCTCCTGAACGAAATCGCACGCGGGCGCGGCAGGTCGCTACGCCCGCAGTATTCGACTCGGTCGAGTTCGCCGCGAGATGGCGTCATGGTGAACGGCAACGAAACAACGCCCGACAACTCCGCGCCGGCACCTCCGGCGCGATCGGCAGGGTGCTAACAACAAATCTGCCCCGAGGAGGATCTCAGCGTGACGACGCGCCCTGGCGCACCAATTCGGGCGTTCCGCCGATTCCTCGTACTCGCTGTCGCGCTCTGCGCAATTGCCGCGACCGTGAGCGAACCGATCTCTGCGGCAACGCCTCGCATGACCGCGGAGGCACTCCCGGGAACCAACCTGGGCGACGGGGTGATCACCGTCGCCTGGCAGGGTTTCACCCCGACGCGCGACGACGGCACGTACGGCGTCGTAATCCTGCAGTGCCGGGCCCACCCGAGGTCGGTGACCAACGACTGCAACACGGCGAACACGTTCCCCTACGACCTCACGGGTAATCAGCAGGCCGGGATCACGCACAAAGACGGCACCGGCAGCAAGTTCATGGACATCATGACAACCGCGCGGTTGCCGTCACTCGCGTGCAGCGAGTCGACGCCCTGCTCACTCCTCTTGTACGAGACGACCGAGAACGGCTTCGACCCCAACGGCCTTCCGCCCGCGAACACACGCGTCATCGTCCCGCTGCACTTCGAGCGGAACTCGGCCGACTGCCCGCCGGTGCAGCGGTACAACTTCAGCATCGAATCCGAGACTTCGGCCACGTCGGCGCTGTACCAGGCGGCGGCCGCGCTGTGCACAGGCGCGCACCCTTTCACGATGGCCATCACGAACACGTCTTCGAACCAGGCCCGCGAGGACTTCCTTTCGGGTGAGGTCGACCTCGGCGTCACCTCGCTACCTCCGGAAGCGGGCGAGCGCTCCGCGACGTCGAAGCCGTTCTCAGTGACGCCGATCGACCTCACCGCCGTCGCGATCGCGTACAACATCGTCGATCCGGTCACCAACAAGCAGATCACGGATCTCACGATCACGCCGCGGCTCGTCGCGCGTTTGCTCAGCGACTCCGACATCCAGTCGTTCTTCCAGGATCCCGAGCTGAGG
>CAZLEC010000019.1:0-743 GCA_964558245.1 uncultured Burkholderiales bacterium
ATGAGGCCGAAGCCGTCGCCGCGGTGGCCTCCCGCACGGGGCTCGTCGTGATGGAGGCGTTCCACTACCGCTATCACCCGTTGGCGAAGCGGATGCGCGAGATCGTCGATTCCGACGAGCTCGGCGAGGTCCGGCGGATCGAGACCGCGTTGTGCTTCCCGCTCCCGAAGTTCTCCGACATCCGTTATCAGTACGACCTCGCCGGCGGGGCGACCATGGACGTCGGCACGTACACGGTGCACATGGCGCGCCTGCTCGGCCGGGAAGAGCCCGAAGTCGTCTCCGCGGTCGCGAAACTGCGCACCCCCGACGTGGATCGAGCCATGCGCGCCGAGCTCAAGTTCCCCAGTGGTCACACCGCTCGCATCACCTGCTCGATGTGGTCGTCGTGGCTGATCCAGACGTACGCGCGCGTCATCGGCGAGCGCGGAGAGCTCCACGTGATCAATCCCACCTCACCGCAACTCTGGCATCGCATGCGCGTGAAGTCGGCCGGCAGCGCGCGCTCGGAGAAGTTCCCGCGCAAGCCCACCTACGAGTACCAACTCGAAGCGTTCTGCGCGGACGTGCTCCGCGGCGAGCCGACGTTCACGCCGCCGTCCGACTCCATCGCAAACATGCGCGTGCTCGACGCGATCTACGTCGCCGCGGGGATGAAGCCACGCGGCACCTGACTACGCTTCTGGCGTAGTGGACGGGTCTGTTGTGGGTGATGGTGGTGGGGCGGGGTCGGTGTATCGGCC
>CAZLEC010000019.1:843-18112 GCA_964558245.1 uncultured Burkholderiales bacterium
CAAATCGTCAAATGGGACCCCACCCACCTCACCGTCGCCTTCGCCAAAACCATCGCCCCCCAACTCAACACCTACCTCCAACAAAACAACATCTTGAAGCCGTAGGGGATCACAGGCGCGTGACGCCGGCTGTGCCAAGATCTCCGGGCACGCAACGGCGACCTCGTCGGGCTCGGGAGGGCCAGGTCCGTGACGGATCCCTCGGCTTACGCAACTGGCCCGGAGGCAACGAGCGCCGACGCAGCGAACGCGGACGCAACGAGCGTGCCGGTTCCCGACGATGCGCTCGAGGAGAAACCGCGCGCGACGCCCGGAACGATCGGCGCCCTGATCGACGCGATCGGGCCGCCCGAGCTCGTGTTGATCGGCGTGCTGGTCGTCTGGTCGTGGGTGTTCATCCGGCTCCCGAAGCTGCGCTTCGACCGGCACGGAACGTTCGGATTCGACCTCGGCATCTACGACCAGGGCGTCTGGCTGCTGTCCCGATTCAAAGACCCGTTCGTCACCATTCGCGGACTCGAGCTGTTCGGCCACCACGCCAACCTCATCCTGCTGCTCCTCGTGCCGTTCTACTGGTTGGGCGCCGGACCCGTCTTCCTTCTCGTCGTGCAGGTGCTCGCCCAGGCGAGCGGCGCGCTCGCGCTCTACCTGCTCGCGCGGGATCTCCTGAAGTCGCGGTGGGCCGGCGTCGGCATCGCGACCGCGTTCTGCCTCAACCCGACCAACCAGTGGCTCACGTGGGAGTTTTTCCATCCCGACGCGGTCGCGATCGGGCCGCTGCTCTTCGCGTACTGGGCGGCGCGCACCAAGCGGTGGACCGTGTTCTGGATCGCACTCGCGCTCGCCCTCGCGTGCAAGGAGGATGCCGCGCTCTCGTTGGCGATCCTCGGCGTCGTCCTCGCGCTGCGCGGCGAGCGCCGGCGCGGCTTGATCGTCGCCGTGATCTCGACCGCGTGGTTCTTCTTCGCGACGCGCGTGCTGATCCCGTTCGAGAACGGGGTGGGCCCGTTCTACGACACATTCTTCGGGACGCTGGGCAGCACGCCGACGGCAGTCGTGTTCAACTCGGTTCGCCACCCGACGGAAACGTGGCGGCTGGCGAGCGCGGGGGATGCCAAGGCGTGGTACTGGAAGATGTGGGCGCCGTGGGCGCTCACCCCGCTGTTCGACCTGCGGGCATTGGCGTACGCGGCGCCGATGATCGTGATCGACGCGCTCTCGTCGTTTCCCTACACCCGCAACTACCAGCTGCATTATTCGGCGCTCGTGCTGGTCGGCAGCGCGGTCGCGACCGTGGAGGCCATCGGCTGGATCTCGAGCCGCGCGAAGAGCACACCCGACACCCGCAACGGCTTGGTCGTCGTGGTGTTGGTCGCCGCGCTGTTGTGCTCGGTCTCGTGGGGCGCATCACCCATCGCGCGCAACTACCACTCGGGAACGTGGCCCCTGCTCCCCGACCAGCGCGGCCCCGCGAAGGACGAGGCCATCCGGAAGCTCCCGTCGCAAGCTTCGGTGAGCGCCGCGTACGACCTCGACACGCACCTCACGCACCGGCCGAAGGTGTACGAGTTCCCGGTTCCGTGGTGCAACATCAACTGGGGTGTGAACGGCGAGCACCTCGACAATCCCGACCAAGTGCAGTGGCTGCTCCTCGATCGCGACCTCGTCACCTCGCCCCGCGACAAGGCGTTGCTCGCCGACCTGCTCGCGCACGAGTTCCGGATCCGTTTCGAACAGGACGACATCGTGCTGGCGCAACGTGTGGCGCCGCCGGCCACGCCGGCTCGCGGCAACCCCCCGAGCGGTCAGTGCTTCGCCCGCCCGTCGATCGACCATCTCGCGTCGTGAGGGCCGCCCGGGGCGCAGTAGCCTTGGGAGATGAGGGCGGATCGGGGGCGCCTGCGCGACCGGGTTCGGTCGTTGCGCGGCCCCAACGACGACGAAGGCCGGCTCCGGCCCGATCCGGCGGGCGCATCGCCGGTAACCGACGGGCGATCACCCACGCTCGAACAGCAGTCGGCCTTCTTCCACACGTTCGGAGCGTTGCGCGTCCGGGGCCTGTTCGCGCCGGAGATCGCGACGATCTCGGAAGGCTTCGACGAGGTGTTCCGGGAGCACCCGGCCGAGGTGCCCGACCCCCGCATCAGCCTGCACCGCGTGCAGAACCCCGAGCACGGACCGCCGCGCCGCCAGATCCCGGCCACGGCCGAGATCAAGGCCGGCGCCGCCGAAGGGTTCATCGAGCGCAACACCAAGTTGGCGTGGCTGCGTGACGACCCTCGCGTGATCGACCTCGCGCGCGCCCTCCTCGGCGAGGAGAGCGCCTATACCGGAAGCGTCGGCAACGTCTTCAACTCGTACATCTACTGGCACTCCGACTATTTCCGCAGCAACGTGCCGCAGGGAACGAAGATCAAGATCGCGTTCTACCTCGACGATCTCGACGCGCACAGCGGCGCGCTCCGCGTCATCCCGGGCACGAGCCACCTCGGCGAGTTCCGCGACTCGATCTACGACGAGAACCGGGCCGCGAAACCGGGCGACCTCGAGCAGGTCTTCGGCGTCGCCGAGGACGAGCTCCCGTGCTGGGCGATCGCGTCGACACCCGGCGACGTCGTCGTGTTCAACAACACGACGCTCCACGCGAATTTCAACGGTGGTCCCAACCGGCGGATGTTCTCGCTGCAGTTCTCCCAGGTGTTACCCGACGAGCCCTAGTGGACGGGTCTGTTGTGGGTGATGGTGGTGGGGCGGGGTCGGTGTATCGGCCGCAGTTGGATGGGTTGCGTGCGGTTGCGGTGTACCTGGTGGTGTTGTTCCACGCGGGGTCGAGTTGGTTCTCGGGTGGGTATATCGGCGTAGACGTGTTCTTCGTGTTGTCGGGGTTCTTGGTCACGCAACTGTTGTTCCGTGACCTCGCCGGTCAGGGGCGGATCCGCCTCGCGCGGTTCTACGCCCGCCGGTTCCGGCGCTTGCTCCCCGCCGCGTTCGTCGCGTTGATCGTGACCGCGATGGTGTTCAGCGCGATCGGCTCCCCCGCCGAGGTCCTCAACGCGGCCGGATCGTTCAAAGCCGCGTTCCTGTACGCCACGAACTGGTACTTCATCCACCAGGCGTCGGGATACTTCGGCGCGAACATCAACACCAACCCCGTCTTGCAGTTCTGGTCGTTAGCCGTCGAAGAACAGTTCTACCTGCTCTGGCCGTTAGCGCTCGGCGGCATCTACTTCGCCACCCGCAAACTCGACCGACCCAAACAACTCCAAGTCATCCGCACCATCATCGCCATCGGCGCGATCACCTCCGCCATCTGGGCGCTCACCCTACGCAACACCAACCCCAACCACGCCTACTACGGCACCGACACCCGCGCCTACGAACTCCTCGCCGGCGCGTTCCTCGCACTCACCCCCCAACTCCTGCACACCGCCCGCCGCTCCCAACGCGCCATGCGCACCACCGCGATCGTCGCCACCATCGCGCTCATCACCATCGCGACCTCAACCATCCACCTCGACGCCATCCAACGCGGCATCGCCGCCACCCTCATCACCGTCACCCTCATCGTCGCCGTCGAAACCGCCGAACACGGCATCATCAAACACGCACTCTCGAACAACCCGATCGTCTACCTCGGCAAAATCTCCTACGGCACCTACCTCTGGCACTGGATCATCATCCTCGTCGCGACCCGAACCTTCCACACCACCACCCTCACCACCATCGCAACCACCGCACTCATCGCCACCGCGCTCGCATCCCTCTCATACCAACTCCTCGAACACCCAATCCGCACCAACCAACTCCTCAACCACCACCGCTACACCGTCATCGCCGCCGGACTCACCCTCAGCACCATCTCCGCCGTCGTCCTCATCCCCAACATCGTCGACGCCACCACCAAAACCCCAACCGCCATCACCACCACCCCCACCGGCTTCACCAAAATCCCCGCCGGACTCGACTGGCAACACGCCGACAAAAACCTCGGCCCCTTCACCAACTGCTACCAACAACCCATCACCCACTGCACCACCATCCACGGCACCGGCCCCAGCATCCTCCTCATCGGCGACAGCCACGCCCACATGCTCATCCCCACCCTCACCACCATCGCCCAAACCGACCACCTCACCCTCTCCATCGACGTCAAAGGCGGCTGCCCCTGGCAACAAAACCTCTACGCGCCGGAGATCGCCGTGCCGGGCAAGACGAATCGACCCAAGGACTGCAAGGCGCAGAAAGACGACCTCTACAACCGCGTCATCCCCCAACTCAACCCCGACATCATCATCACCATGAACGTGGCGCACGAAGACCCCACGCAGATCCCGTTCCTCGGCCCGAACGGAACGCGCCCGCGCAACGGCACGCCCCAGATGAACGCGTGGTTGGAGAAGACCACTTCCGATTCGCTGGCGAAGCTGCGGGCCGGCGGGCGCCGCAAGGTCGTGCTGATCGAGCCGATCCCCGTCACGCGCTTCAACCCACTCGACTGCCTCTCCAAAGCCACATACCTCGAGCAGTGCAGCTACGTGGTGCGGCCGGGGCCCGATGCGCTCGAGCGCGACTACCGCGCGTTCGCCAAGAAGGAACACAACGTGTGGTCAGTCGACCTCGACCACCTCGTCTGCCCCTTCCTCCCGATCTGCGACCCCATCGTCAACAACCAAATCGTCAAATGGGACCCCACCCACCTCACCGTCGCCTTCGCCAAAACCATCGGCCCCCAACTCAACACCTACCTCCAACAAAACAACATCCTCAAGAAGTAGCGGCGAGTCGCCGCGCCAATTCGTAGAGCTCGGCGTCGTAGCGGTTGTCGTCGGCGATACGGCGGCGCAGTGACGCGTCGGCCGTCAACGCGTCGTCGGCCGCGTTGACCCGGGCGGCGGTGTCGACACCGTCGGGCCACCACCCGAAACGGGCGCGCAACCGCTCGACGAAATCGGGGTATTGCTCGTTGACGCCGACGAGGTCGACCCGGGCGAGGTTCGCCTTCGCGAGCGCGAGCCGAGCGTCGTCGACCGTGATCGTGGTGCGACCGGCCGGATCGGGACCGCCCTGGTGACGGGCGCGGTTCTGCTCGTGCGTCAACGTGCTCGCGAACGTCTCGGGGTGATCCTCGGCGCCGATCGAGAAGAGCTTGGTCTGGTGGTCGTGCACGAAATTCTCGAAGAGGAACGGGTCGTCGTAGAGCTCGGCCAGCGAGCGCGACTCGTAGCGGGGGAAGTGCCGATTGAAGTGCTTCAGCACCGACAGGCTCCGCTCCACGGGATCGCGCAGGAGCGTGAGCGTGCGCACCTCCACGCCCAGGAGCTCGCACGCGACGAAGGGGAAGTGCCCCGTGTACATCTTGATCTGGCGGCGCCGCTCGGGAGACAGACCGACGAGATGGGCGATGCTCACGTACGGGAGGAGATCACCGGGCTGTCGCTTGTCGGCATCGGCCGGGTAGACCTCGCCCGGCCCGAAGTTCTGGAGCAGGTTGAAGACGAAGGCCGTGCCCCCGGTCTTCATCACGTGGAGAAAGAAGAAGGGGGGCTCCGTCTCCGGCGCTCGCATCCGGGTCACGATAGCGAGACGACCACCGGGTCAACCGGTAGCGTCGAACGCGTCCACCACCGTGAGCTCGACGCGCAAGGAGCAACCGTGCCCGACGACGAACCGGACGTGTTCGACACGCCTTGGCGACGCAGTCTCGACGAGGTCGAGCCCGCGCTCTCGGCCTGGGCGCTGGCGCGGTTCGCCGAGCCGGTCGCCGTCGCGAACGTGGCGTCGCCCGGCAACGGCATGTCGAGCGAGACCGTGCTCTTCGAGGTGCACAACGTCGCCGAGGGCGGGATCGACCGGTACGCCGCCCGGCTCGCACCGCTGCCCGACCTCTACCCGGTGTTCCCCGACTACGACCTCGAGCTCCAGCGCAAGTGCATGGACCTCGTTCGCGCCCACACCGACGTGCCCGCGCCCGAAGTCGCCTTCTACGAGCCCGACGCCGACTGGCTCGGCACACCGTTCCTCGTCATGCGCCGCGTCGAGGGCGAGGCGCCGCCCGACATGCCTCCGTACGTGTTCGGCGGGTGGGTGATGGACGCCACCGCGGAGCAGCGCCGGACCTTGCAGGACGCGACGGTGAGCGTGCTCGCCCGGCTCCACGAGATCACACCGGGCACGCACGACCTGTCGTTCCTCGCGCAGCCGCAGCACGGCGCGAGCGCGCTCGACCAACAGCTCGGGTACCAGCGCTGGTACTACGAATGGGCTCGCGACGGCGTGTCGTACCCGCTGATCGAGCGGACCCTCGCGTGGCTCGACGCCAACCGGCCGGAGGAGGGGCCGCCGGTGCTCAACTGGGGCGACGCACGGATCGGCAACGTCCTCTACGTCGACTTCGAGCCGGCCGCGGTGCTCGACTGGGAGATGGCCACGGTCGGCCCGCGCGAGGTCGACGTCGCGTGGATGATCTTCCTCGACACGTTCTTCGACGACCTCGCCGAGCGGTTCGAGATGCCGCCGATCCCGGGCTTCATGGACCGCGACGACGTCGTCGGCACCTACGAGCGCCTCACCGGTCACACCGTGCAGGCACTCGAGTGGTTCGAGGTGCTCGCGGCACTGAGGTTCGCGATCGTGTCGGTGCGCACGAGCACGCGCGGCATCGCCTACGGCCAGATGGAGCCGCCGGCCGAGCCCGACGATCTCATCATGTTCCGCGGACTGCTCGAGCGCATGCTCGCCCGCTGAGACGACCTACCCCGCGCTCGACGCGCTCGACGCGACCGGATCGAGCAGGTAGAGCCAACCGTCGGGCAGGAAGTCGAAGCCGTACGGCCGCTGCACCACGAGGAACTGCCGGAGCTGGTAACGCACGATGCCGGTCCGGTTGGCGTACGGAGATTCGTACGGGTACGGAATGAACGCGATCGGCCGACCGGCCAGCTTCGGGTCGGAGGCCACCGCGTTCGCGACGAGGTCGTACGACGCCGCGTACGCACCTTCCCCGCCGAGCTGCGCGTCGGCGCGGTCGTCGAGGATGGTGACGTCGGGCCGGACACCGTCGACTGCGTGCAGGTACTGCAACGTCGTGCGGATGTCCCAGTACGACCAGATCACCGCGTGCGCCGGGAGCGCGGCGAGAATCCGCTCGGCATTGAGGCGATCCGTCGTCTCGTGACTCTGGTCGTGGCCGTGGTACCCGGTGAGCAACGAGACGAGCGGGACGACGGCGAACCCGCACACGAGCGCGACCGCGGCGATGCGGCGAGCCCCCTCGTTCGCGAGTGACGTCGAGACCGTCTGCACCACCTCTTCGGCGGCGATGGCGGCGAGCAGCGAGAGCACGAGCAACGGGGCGACGAGATAGCGCACCTCGTCGGGCGCGTGCACGAGCGCGTACGTGGTCGCCAGGATCACGAGCAGCAGGCCCACGAGGATCGCGGCGCCCCGGAGCGCGAGCACGACGATGCCGAGTGCCGCGAGGCCGATCACGAACCAGCCGAGCCACCGGCCGGCGAGCTTCAGGTAGACGCTGAGGCCGTGCCACCAGATCGACACCGACTTGCGCGTGCCGAACGAGCCGATGAAACCCTCTCCCTTGAGGATCTCGATCCAACCATTCTGCGTGTTCGCGTTCACGACCGGCGCGCCGTGCGCCAACCGGATCGGGAGATAGAACACGACGAGCAGCGGCGCCGCGAGCACGGCCAACGACGTCGCCAGGCGGCGGGGCACGAGCATCACGCGTACGTGGCGCACGCAGAACCACGCGATCACCGGCACCGCGGTGACGATCATGAGCGCGTGATGCGCCAAGCCGAGCCCGGCGGCGCCGAACATCAACACGACTCCCCGCTCGCCCCCCGACTGCTCGGCGATCACGAACCCGAGGAGGAGCAGGGCGACGAGCAGCACGTGCAGCTGCTGTACCTCGGCGTGCACCGCGTTGAACCAGGTCTCGCCCGCGAACGCGAAGATCAAGCCTGCGCTCGCGGCCAACCAGGGCCGCACGCCGAGCCGCATTGCCAACACGACCAACACGCCCGCGGCCAGCGCCGTGTACAGCGCGGTGAGGAAGTTCATGCGCAACGCCGCGTTCCCCAACGGGATGCGCGTCCAGACGAAGCCCAGGAGCGTCCACAGCGGATAGCCGGTCGGGTGTGCGATGCCGAGGACCTTCGGCACCGTCTCCATCTCGGCGACGTCGGACGCGCCGACGCCACCCAACATGGTCAGCCGGTACACCACCAGCGCGATAACGCCCGCGAGCACCGGAGCGACGCGGCGAGGAGCGAGGTAGGCGCGCTCGGCAAGTTGGGCGACTCTCGCGCCGCCGCGACCTTCCGGAGCCACTACTCGTCGGGTTCGAGCCGGAAGCCTGCCGCTTGCGCGTCGCGATGGAACATTTGCACCGTGTCGAGCGAATAGGTGTCGAGATCGCGTCCGAGATTCGGCAACTTCTTCAGCAGCTCGTGGGTCACGGTGATCACGTGGCAGCCGATCGAGTCGGCCTGCACGATGTTGAAGATCTCGCGCGGGCTGGCCCAGATGAGCTCGATCTGCGGATCGGAGGCGATGATCTTCAGCGCGTCGATCATGATCGGCAGCGGATCGACTCCGGCATCGGCGATGCGTCCGGCGAAGACCGAGACGTACGCCGCCGGGCCGCCCGCGAGGCACTCGGCCACCTGCTCGACCTGTTGCGTCGTCATGAGCGCGGTGCAGTTGACCTGCACGCCGTCGCCGGCCAACCGGCGGAGGAGCGCGGCGCTGGACGCGCCGGACGTGTTCGTGACCGGAATCTTCACGTAGACGTTCTCGCCCCACGACGCGATCTTCTCGGCCTGCGCGCCCATCTCGTCGAAATCGTCGGAGAACACCTCGAACGAGATCGGGCGATCAGGGACGAGCTCCAGCACCTGACGCGCGAACCCCTCGTAGTCGGTGATTCCCGACTGGTGCATCAGCGTCGGATTCGTCGTGAAGCCCTTGATGAGCGGGTTCGCAAGAAGATCTGCGATGCCGCCGACATCGGCACCATCGGCGAAGATCTGGATCGTCAGTTCTTCTGCGAACATTGCACGCTCCCAGAGATCCGAATCGCCAACGATACTCCTCCCGGGCGGCCCCGAAGGGGTATGCACAGCGACGGGACCGGCCCGGGCGCTGATAGAAAGCTGCCTCTATGAGAGTGATCATTACAGGCGGCGCCGGATTCATCGGCTCGAATCTCGTGACGGCGCTCGTCGAACGGGGCGACGACGTGACCGTCGTCGACAACTTCTCCACCGGGCGGCCCGAGTTCCTCGAGCGGGCGCAGGCCTCGGGCCGGCTGACCGTCGAGACGCTCGACCTGCTCGACGGCGGCCCGCAGATTGCCCGCGCGTTCGCCGGCGCCGACGCCGTCGTCCATCTCGCGGCAAATGCGGATGTTCGCTTCGGGCTCGATCACCCTCGCCGCGACCTCGAACAGAACGTGATCGTGACGCACAACGTCCTCGAAGCGGTCCGGGCCGCGGACGTGCCCGAGCTCGTGTTCTCCTCGACCGGATCCGTCTACGGCGAAGCCGAGATCATCCCGACACCGGAACACGCTCCGTTCCCGCGCCAGACCTCCCTCTACGGCGCATCGAAAGCAGCCGCCGAAGGATTCATCGCGGCGTATGCCGAAGGCTTCGGCCTGCGGGCGACCGTGTACCGATTCGTGTCGATTCTGGGATCCGGGTACACGCACGGCCACGTCATCGACTTCGTCGCGCAACTGACCGACCATCCCGACCGGCTGCACATCCTTGGCGATGGCAGCCAACGCAAGAGCTACCTCGAAGTCGGCGACTGCGTGGCGGCCATCACCGGTCGCCTCGGGCAGGCCACCGGCTTCGACGTCTTCAACCTTGGCGTCGACACCTACTGCACCGTGAACGACTCCGTGGGCTGGATCTGCGACCGCCTCGGTGTCGAACCGGAGCGATCCTACGGCGGCGGAGACCGCGGCTGGGTAGGTGACAATCCGTTCATCTTTCTCGACACCGCCAAGATCCGCGCGACGGGCTGGGCCCCTCGCTGGTCGATCCGCGACGCGGTCGAGCGCACCGTCGACTTTCTCGTCGAGCACCCAACCGTCGTTGCCTCGCTGGTGCGCCCGTAGCGCAGGGGTTCGTTATATGGTGCGCTGTCCCGCCCCCGAGGAGCCACGATCATGGGCACATTCACCGAACAGTTCCTCGGCGACACCGTGGCTGTTCTGCGAAGCCTCGATCAGCGCAAGATCGAAACCTTGGTCGAGGTGGTGGCCGCCACCCGCGAGCGCGGCGGCCGGCTCTTCCTCTGCGGATCCGGTGGTGGCGCCGGTCACGCGTCGCACGCCGCGTGCGATTTCCGCAAGCTCTGCAACCTCGAGTCGTACGCCGTCACCGACAACGTCTCCGAGTTGACGGCGCGCATCAACGACGACGGTTGGGAGACCTCGTACTCCAATTGGTTGCGCGCGTCGCGCTTGCGCGGCGACGACTGCCTCTTCGTGTTCTCGGTGGGCGGCGGAGACCTGAAACAGCGCGTCAGCGTGAACCTCATCGAGGCGATGCAACTCGCGCGCGAACGGGGTGCATCGGTCGTGGGGGTCGCCGGACGCGACGGCGGCGCGCTGGCGCAGTACGCCGATGCCTGCATCGTGATCCCGACCGCCGATCCCGGGCTCGTCACGCCCCAGACCGAAGGACTGCAAGCGGTCATGTGGCACCTGATCGTCTCCCACCCGAAGCTGGCGGCGAACACCGCCAAATGGGAGTCGATCTCGGATCCGGTCGTCGAAGAGTCGCGATCACGCTGATCCCATGAGCCTCGGAGTGGCGATCATCGGGGCCGGCCTGATCGGGAACAAGCGCGCCGCCGCGCTCCCGAGCGGCGTCACCCTGCGGACCGTGTTCGACGACGTGCCCGATCGCGCGCAGGCCCTCGCCGGCGCGTATCCCGGCGCGGTCGCAACGCAGAGCCTCGAGGCCGCGCTCGACGACACCGGCGTCGGGCTCGTGATCGTCGCCACCCCGCACCACCAACTCGCGACGATCGGCATCGAAGCCGTGCGCCGCGGTCGCGACGTGTTGTTGGAGAAGCCGGGCGCGCATCGGCTCGATGCCTTGCTCGCACTCGAACAAGCCGCGTCGGAAACCGCTCGACGCGTCCGCGTCGGCTTCAACCACCGCTTTCATCCGTCATTTCTCCGGGCGCGGGAGGTCGTCGGCTCCGGGACCTACGGCGAGGTGTTCTCGATCCGCGCTCGTTACGGTCACGGCGGTCGGCCCGGCTACGAGAAGGAGTGGCGCGCGCAGCGGGAGATCTCGGGCGGCGGCGAGCTCATCGACCAGGGCCTCCACCTGATCGACTTGGTCCGGTATCTCGTGGGCGACGTCGATCTCGCGTTCTCGGAGCTGCGCACCGACTTCTGGGCGATGGACGTGGAGGACAACGCCTACCTCGCGTTGCGCGCGCGGACAGGAGCGTTCGCGTGGCTGCACGCATCGTGGACCGAATGGAAGAACCTGTTCTCGTTCGAGCTTGCGATGCGCGACGCAAAGCTCGACGTGCAAGGGCTCGGCGGCAGCTACGGCACCGAACGGCTCACGCTCTACGAGATGAGCCCCGAGATGGGTCCTCCGCCCGCGACCTCGTGGGAATGGCCGCCGCCCGACGCGTCGTGGAGCCGGGAGCTCGCCGACGTCGTGACGGACATCGAGGGTGGATCCTCGGTGGGAGCGGATCTCTCTGATTGCATAGCGGCGTTCCGAGTCGTCGAGGAGGCGTACGGCCGATGATCATCACGCGCACGCCCCTGCGCATCTCGCTCGGCGGCGGCGGCACCGACGTGCCGAGCTACTACCGCAAGGCCGGGAGCGGCTTCCTCATCGCCGCCGCCATCTCGAAGTACGTCTACATCGCCGTGAACCAGAACTTCGACGAAGCGATCCTGTTGAAGTACTCGCAGGTGGAGCGCGTCTACCGACCCGAGGACATCGCGCACCCCCTGCTGCGCGAGTGCCTGCTCGACGCCCAGGTGCGGTCGACGATCGAGATCTCCTCGATGGCCGACATTCCCGCGGGTACCGGCCTCGGATCGTCGGGTGCCTTCACGGTCGGTGTGTTGAAGGCGCTACACGCGTTCAAGCACGAGATCGTCCCGAACGAGCAGATCGCAGAACGCGCGTGCGAGATCGAGATCGAGCGCCTGCAACAGTCGATCGGCAAGCAGGACCAGTACATCGCGGCGATCGGCGGGCTCACCGCGTTCGAATTCCACGCCGACGAGCGGGTCGAGGTCATCCCGATCACGCTCGCCGAGCCCGTACGGCACCGCATCGAGGACAACCTGCTGCTCTTCTTCACCGGCGTGCGCCGTCCGGCCTCGGAGGTCCTCGCGCTCGAGCAGTCGGGCGCGAACGGATCCGTCGACAAGCTCGAGTCGAATCTCGACGCGGTGCGCGCCATCGGTTACGAGACGATGGACGCGCTCACACGCGGAGATCTCGCCGAGTTCGGAGACCTGCTCACGCGTCAGTGGAACCTGAAGCTCGATCGCTCACCCACCGAGATCCACCGCACCGTCGACGGCTGGATCCGGGACGGGATCGCGGCCGGCGCGATGGGCGGCAAGCTCGTCGGCGCCGGTGGCGGCGGGTTCCTGCTGTTCTACGCCGAGGAGAAGGCCGACCTCCGCGCCGCGATGAACAAGCTCGAGCTCCCCGAAGTTCGCTTCGGCATCGACTATCTCGGGACGACGACCGTCGTCGCGGGATGACGCGAACGGTCGTCGTACTCGCCGGAGGTCTCGGCCTCCGCGTCGCGCACCTGACCGGACCCGATCTCCCCAAGGCACTGTTGCCGGTCGGCGGGCACCCGTTCATCGACCTCAAGCTGGCCGAGCTCATCGCCGGCGGCGCCGAAGAGATCGTGTTGCTCGTCGGCCACAACGCGCACGCACTCGACGAGCACCTCCGCGCCGCGGCGCCGCCGGGCGCGCGCGTGCGTTGTGTCGAAGACGGACCGGAGCTGCTCGGTACCGGCGGCGCGATCCGCCGCGCGCTCGACGGTCTGCCCGACCGATTCTGGGTGACGTACGGCGACACGCTCCTCGACGTCCCGATGGAGCGCGTCTAGGAATTCGCCGACGCCTCCGACGTGCCGGCCGTGATGGTCGTCCTCGAGAACGCGGACCGCTGGGAGACCAGCAATGTCTCCGTCGCCGACGGCCGCGTCACCGCTTACGAGAAAGGAGCGCCGCCGGGCACGCATCGCTTCATCGACTACGGGATGTTGCTGCTCGGCCGCGAAAGCTTCGCGGCGCGCCCGCCGGGAACGAGCTTCGACCTCGGAGAGATCCTCACCGAGGAGATCGCACACGGTCGCCTCGGCGCGTGGACGGTTTCCGAGCGATTTCGCGACATCGGCACCGAAGCCGCCTGGCGCGACACCGACGCCTGGGTGCGCGAGCGCGCCGTCTGGGACGCGCTCCAGGAGCGGATCCGCCGCCGCGGCTATCCGGCGATCTTCCTCGACCGTGACGGCGTGCTCGTGGAGTCGCGGCGCGCGCCCGGAGGGTCGACACCTCCGGTCTCGGTCGACGACGTCGCGATCCTGCCCGGCGTCGCCGACGCGTTGCACGCGCTGCGCGGCGCGGGCTATCGCCTGGTCGTCGTGACGAATCAGCCCGACGTGGCGCGGGGAACGGTGACGCAAGCGGAGGCCGACGCGATCAACGAGGCGATACGCGACGCGCTCCCGGTGGATGCGATCTACGCCTGCTTCCACGACGGTCCCGACTGCGAGTGCCGCAAGCCGCGCCCGGGCATGCTGCACGACGCGACGCGCGATCTCGATCTCGACCTGCGCCGGAGCTGGTTGATCGGCGACCGCTGGGTCGACATCGCGGCCGGCGACGCGGCCGGCGTCCGCACCGTCTTGATCGACCGGGCGTGGAGCTGGAACGCGACGAGCAGCGGGGCCGCGCCGAGCGAGCTGGCACCCGGCTTCGCGGTCGCGAGCATGCCCGACGCCGTCACCCAAATCCTCGGCGCACCGGTCGATCAGCGCGCGAAAGCCCCCGAATAGGATGCCGCGGTGAAGGTTTCCGTCTACGGACTCTGGCATCTCGGAACCGTGACCGCCGCTTCGCTCGCGTCGCTCGGTCACGACGTCGTCG
The DNA here is from genome assembly GCA_964558245.1 of uncultured Burkholderiales bacterium. GTDB lineage: Bacteria > Actinomycetota > Acidimicrobiia > IMCC26256 > PALSA-610 > JBBQER01. Next base: position 15,032 of record CAZLEC010000019.1, read on the forward strand.
GCCTCGATCGCGATCCCGGCACCGTCGCCGATCTGAGTCGCGGCGTGCCACCGATTGCCGAGCCCGGCCTCGCCGATCTCCTGCGCGCCGGGCTCGACCAGTCGAACCTGCGGTTCACGACCGATCCGGCCGACGCGCTCGCGGATGCGGACGTCGTCTGGATCACGTTCGACACTCCCGTCGACGAAGACGACAACGCCGACGTCGCATCGGTGCTCGACGCCGCCGAGGAGCTCTTCCCCTTCCTTCGCGACGACGCCTTCGTGCTCGTCTCTTCGCAGCTGCCGGTCGGCTCGGTGACACAGCTCGAGCAACGGTTCGGCCGGGCCCGGCCGGACGCGAACGTGCACTTCGGCTGCTCCCCCGAGAACCTGCGGCTCGGCCGCGCGCTCGATGCATTCCTGCGCCCCGACCGCATCGTCGTCGGCATCCGCGACGCGAACGACCAGGCCCGCGTGGCCGAGCTGCTCCGAGACGTCCCGACCACCATCGAGTGGATGTCGGTGGAGTCGGCCGAGATGGTGAAGCACGCGATCAACGCGTTCCTCGCAACGTCGATCGCGTTCACGAACGAGGTCGCCTCCATCTGTGAGCGCGTCGGGGCCGACGCACGCGAGGTCGAGCGCGGGCTGCGCTCGGAGCCGCGCATCGGCCCGCGCGCGTACGTCGGCGCCGGCGCCGCCTATTCCGGCGGAACGCTCGCCCGAGACGTTGCGTTCCTCATCGAGCTGGGCCGTGTGCACGACGTGCCCACCGCCCTGTTGCGGGGCGCGCGGTCGAGCAACGACGAACACCAGAACTGGGCGCAACGTCAGCTCGCGCTGGAGCTCGGCGAGATCCGGGGCCGGACCATCGGCGTGCTCGGACTCACCTACAAGCCGGGAACCGACACCTTGCGGCGATCCGGCGCGGTGCGGCTCTGCGAGTCGCTGGCCAAAGAGGGGGCAAAGGTCAGCGCGTACGACCCCGCGCTCACCGCGCTCCCTGACGCGCTCTCGGGATTCATCAGCTACGCCGCCGACGCGCTCGGTGCGCTCACCGGCTGCGACGCGGCGGTCGTGGCCACCGAGTGGCCCGAATTCAAATCGTTGGACGCCGATGCCATCGCCGAGGTGATGATGACGAAGCCGGTTGTGATCGATCCGAACGCGTTCCTCAAGAACTCGCTCGGCGCGAGTGCGGCGGTGCGGTACCGGTCGGTCGGGATGCCGGCGTGAACGCCGCAGCCCGTCCCGTGGTCGTCACCGGGGCCAGCCGGGGCCTCGGCGCAGTGCTGGCCCGCCACTTCGCCGGCGCCGGTCACGACGTCGCGATCTGCGCGCGAACGCCGGCCGGGCTCGAGCACCTCGCGTCGGCGTTGCGCGGCGAGTTCGGCGTGCAGGTGTTGACCGATCTCGTCGACGTCTCCGACGAAGACGCGGTCGGCGCGTTCGCGGCGCGGGTCGCCGGCGAGCTCGGTGGGTGCGGCGCGCTCGTCAACAACGCGGGGATCCTCGGCCCGGTCGGCCCCCTCGATCAGCTCGACATCGCGTCGTGGCGCCACGCACTCGACGTGAACGTGGTCGGCGCGTTCATCGCGACCGCGGCCTTCGTGCCCCAGATGGACACCGCCGGCGGTGGCGCGGTCGTGAACCTCGGCGGCGCCGGGATCGGCGGCAACGGCACGCACGGGAACATCAGCGCGTACACGACGTCGAAGGGGGCGCTGGTGACGCTCACCGAGGCATTGTCGAAGGAGCTCGCGGGCCGACGCATACGCGTCAACGCGATCGCACCGGGCGGGCTCGCGACCGGCTTCATGGATCCCGTGCTCGATGCCGCGCCGGGCACGGTCGAGGAGAGCTTGCGCGGCGTCGCATCCGCGCTCCGCCCGACCGAGGCTTCCGCGCCGATCGAGCTCGACGCGAACCTGGCCGAGCTCATGTCGTTCCTCGTGTCGAGCGAGTCCGACTGGCTCACCGGCAAGCTGCTCAGCGCCCGCTGGGACAACGTCGCGTCGCTCACGAAGGATCGCGAGCGGCTCGAATCCACGTCGCTGCTCAATCTCCGGCGTATCGACGACACAATGTTCGGCGAATTGCAAGGCTCATAAGGCGGAGATCGGGAGCCGCGCGCTCGCCGGTGCAGCTACCATTTGCCCGCGTGGTTCACGATGTCGGCGGCGTCGCTGAGGGCAATGCAAACGACGGTCACGTCGGGCGCGCCTCGAAGAAGATCACTGCGATCATCGCGTGCTACCGGGACGCTCCGGCCGTTCCGATCATGCACCAGCGCCTCACCGACCCGTTCCACAAGATTGGCGTCGACTACGAGATCATCTTCGTCAACGATGCGAGCCCCGACGACGCGCGGGAGGTGCTCGCCGAGCTGGCCGCGCGCGACCCGAAGGTCGTCGTCATCAACCACTCGCGCAACTTCGGCTCGCAGAGCGCGTTCACGAGCGGCATGCGCATCGCGACCGGCGACGCCGTGGTGCTCCTCGACGGCGATCTCCAGGATCCGCCCGAGCTGATCGAGAGCTTCTACGAGAAATGGCTCGAGGGATACGACGTCGTTTACGGCATACGAACGAAGCGCCAAGCAACCCTCTTTCTGCGCACCGGCTACAAGCTCTTCTACCGGCTCTTCCGGGCGTCGTCGTACGTGCCGATCCCGCTCGACGCCGGTGACTTCTCGCTGATCGACCGCAAGGTCGTGACCGCGCTCAACGCGATGCCCGAGACCCATCGATTCATGCGGGGGCTGCGCGCGTGGGTCGGATTCCGACAGACCGGGGTCCCCTATACGCGGCCGGAACGGATGTTCGGTCGCACGACCAACTCGGTGATCGGCAACCTGCGGTGGGCCCGCCAGGGGATCTTCTCGTTCTCCTACGCCCCGCTGGAGCTGATCACGGTTGCGGCCGTGCTCACGGTCGTGGCCAGCGCGATCGCCAGCATCGCGACGATCGCGATCCGCATCGTGCGGCCCGATCAAACCCCCTCCGGGCTCACGACCGTCATCCTCATCGTCTTGTTCATCGGCGGCGTCCAGCTCACCGCGATCAGCATCATCGGGTCGTATCTCGCCCATATCTACGAC
>CAZLEC010000020.1:0-17888 GCA_964558245.1 uncultured Burkholderiales bacterium
CCGAGCTCGGCGACGAACCGGTCGACGAGCCCGTCGACCTGGGCGCTGAAGCCGTAGATCGTCCCGGACTGGATCGATTCCGCGGTCGACTTGCCGATCACGTGCTTCGGCGGCTGCAGCTCGACTCGCCGCAGCCCGGCCGCCCGGCCGAACAACGCGTCCATGGCGATCTCCACGCCGGGGAAGATGGCGCCGCCGAGGTACTCGCCCGCCGCGCTCACGGCCTCGATCGTGGTGGCGGTGCCGAAGTCGACGATGATCGTCGGCCCGCCGTAGAGGTCGTAGGCGCCCACCGCGTTGGCAATCCGGTCGGCGCCTACCTCCTTCGGGTTGTCGTAGAGGATCGGCATGCCCGTACGCACGCCGGGCTCGAGCACCAGCGCCGGGAACCCGAAGTAGCGCTCGGTCATCTGGCGCAGCTCCGCCGTCACCCGCGGAACACCGGAGCAGATCGCGACACCGGAGATCGACTGCGGATCGGGTGGATCGGAGAGGTCGGAGCCGTCGATGCTGGGGAGCGCGAACGAGAACCCGTGGAAACCGAGGAACTGCTGCACCATCAGCGCGAGCTCGTCGGAGGTGCGATCGGCGTCGGTCGCGATGCGCCAGTGGTCGACGAGATCGTGGCCGCGGAACAACCCGACGACCGTCTGCGTATTCCCGGCGTCGATGGCGAGCAACATGTCGAGCTGGAGCTCCTCAGGTGATGTCGAGACCGATGTCGAACACCCGGACCGAATGCGTCAGCGCGCCGACGGAGATGAAGTCGGCGCCGGTCTCGGCGTAGGCGCCCACCGTGTCGAGGTCGATGCGCCCCGACACCTCGACCTTGGCGCAGCCTTCGATGATCTCGACCGCCTTGCGGACTTCGTCGGGGCTCATATTGTCGACCATCACGACGTCGACACCGGCGTCGCGCGCCTCCGCCACCTGCTCGAGCGTGTCGCACTCGACCTCGATGATCCGCATCGGCCAGCGCGCACGCGCGCGCTGGACGGCCTTGGTGAGCCCGAGCGCGGCGAGGTGGTTGTCCTTGATCAGGACCGCGGTGGAAAGCGAGTCGCGGTGATTGAAGCCGCCGCCGGCGCGCACCGCCGCCCGCTGGACACCACGCAGACCGGGCAGCGTCTTGCGCGTGTCGAGTATCCGAACCTCGCCGCGTGCCGCGCGCACGAAGCGCCGCGTCAGCGTCGCGACCCCCGAACAGTGACACAGGAAGTTGAGCGCGACCCGCTCACCGGTGAGCACGGGCTGCAACCGCCCGGCGACCACGCCGATCTCGGCGCCGATCTCGACCGAGTCGCCGTCGTGCAACTGCCAGCGCACGTCGATCTCGGGATCGATCTGCCGGTACACCTCGTCGACCAGGGCAGTGCCCGCGAGCACACCCTCTTCGCGCGCGACGAACGCGGCCGTCGCGGTCTGGTTTTCGCGCACGCATGCGATCGACGTGAGATCGCCGAGCAGCCCGATGTCCTCGGCGAGCGCGGCCGCGACCACCTCGGCCACCACCGAAGCCGGCGGGTCGAAATTGCTCATGGTCCTGCCACCACCTCCGGGCTCGCCGGCGGGCGCCCGGTCATACCTGCTCCCGCGTCAACGCGGGGAGCTCGACGAATGCCGGCGCTCGCTCGCCGACCATCACCAGCCGCCCGAGCCAAGCATCGCGGGCTCGCGGCTTGTCGCGCCTCGTGTGCGCGCCGCGTGACTCCTCGCGTGCGAGCGCGGCGGCGGCGATCGCGCGCGAGACGCGCAGCACGTTGATCACCTCGTAGGTCGCGATCTCGCGTGCCGGCAGGTCCTCGGCGAGCAGTGCGAGGTCGGCCAAGGTCTCGATCGCGAGTTGCAAGCCCTCTCGATCGCGCACGACGCCGCAGTCGGCGGTCATCGTTCGCTGCACCGCGCCGCGCAGCGCGTCGGGCGCGGTGACGCGCTCCTTGCGCAGCACGATCGGGTCGGTGGCGACCTCGATCTCGGGCGGAGTGAGCGACAGCACACCCGCCATCGCGCCCGTCGACTCGGCGCCGACCTTCCCGGCCACGATCGCGCACACAACCCGTCGCCCGAACACCAAACCGTCGAGCAACGAGTTCGATGCCAGCCGGTTCGCGCCGTGCACACCGCTGCACGCGGTCTCGCCGCAGGCCCACAGATGGGGCAGCGTCGACGCGCCGTCGAGGTCGGTGACCACACCGCCCGACAGGTAGTGCGCGGCCGGCGCGACCGGCAGCCAGTCGTGGGTGGGGTCGAGCCCCGCGGCCTGGCATGCCTCCCAGATGGTGGGGAACCGGTCGGCGAAGTTGTCGATCATCGTCGCGTCGAGCCAGAGATGATCGGCGCCGGTGCTCGTCATCTTCTGGTAGAGCGCCCGAGCGACGACGTCGCGGGGCGCGAGATCCGCGCGCGGATGAATGCCGGCCATGAACGCGTCGCCGTCGGCGTCGCGAAGGAGCGCACCTTCGCCGCGCAACGCCTCCGAGAGGAGCGGCCGGGGCATGGAAGGATGGTGCAGCGCGGTCGGGTGGAACTGAACGAACTCGAGGTCGGCGCACGCCACGCCCACCTTCAACGCGAGCGCGACGCCGTCGCCGGTCGAGAGGGTGGGGTTCGTGGTGACGGCAAAACACTGCCCGACTCCGCCGGTCGCGAGCACGACGTCGACCGCGCGCACGAACTCGACCTCGTGGTCGGGCCGCAGCGCGATGACACCGGTGCAACGGCCGCGCTCCACGAGCAACTCGATCGCGAACCAACCTTCGCGTACTTCGATGTCACTGTCGTCGACCGCGGCGACCAGCGCCCGCTCGATCTCTGCGCCGGTCGCGTCGCCACCTGCGTGCACGACCCGGGCCAACGAGTGGCCGCCTTCCCGAGCGAGCTGCAACCGGTCGCCGTCGGGCCCGGCCTCGGTGTCGAAACGCGCGCCGAGCGCCGCGAGCTCGCGAACCCGATCGGGACCTTCCGTCACGAGCACTTGCACCGCGTCGACGTCGCAGAGTCCGGCGCCGGCGGCCAGCGTGTCGGCGAGATGCAACTCCGTGGAGTCGGGCGCGGCGAGCGCGGCGGCGACTCCGCCCTGGGCGTAGCGCGTCGCCGAGAGCGAGAGCTCACCCTTCGTCAGCACAACCGTGGTCAACCCCTGCCGAGCGGCCTCGAGCGCGGTCGTGAGACCGGCAACGCCGCTCCCGAGCACGAGAACGTCGATCACGCAATCAGCCTACGGAGTCGGGCGAGGTCGGCGCGCCGAGTTGCGCGCCCGCTCCCCGAACCGGGCTCACCGCTCGGATCCGGTGCGCATCCACACGAGGTTCGATCCGGCGCGGCGAACGGCCTGCTCCGCGGAGATCGGGCTGTTGCTCTCGTCGACGTGCACGATTTGCGGCTCGTACTCCGCCAGCTCGGCCTCGTCGTACTCGGCGTACGTGATGACGATCACGCGATCGCCCGGATCGACGAGCCGCGCCGCGGCGCCGTTGAGGATCACGTCGCCGGTGCTCCCGGCCATCACGTAGGTCTCGAAGCGCGCCCCGTTGTCGATGTCGAGCACGTGGACCTGCTCGAACTCGCGCATGTCGGCCAGTTGCATCAGCTCCGGGTCGAGCGTGATCGAACCGACGTAGTCGACGTCGGCACCGGTAACCGTGGCCCGGTGAATCTTCGACTTCATCATCGTGCGCCGCATCGACGTGATCCTCTCCGCCCTAGACGGTTGTTGTCGAACCGAGCGTGTTGGCGCCCGCTGTACTGACGATGCCGACGTCGGCGGTGACTCCCGCGTCGTCGACGCGAACCGTCACGTTGTCGATCAGACGCGTCTCGCCGACCCGGCCGGCGACCGCGATCAACGCCGAACCGTCGAGCGTGGTCATCGGCGTGAGCTCGTGCGCGTCGCGCACCTCGACGTACTCGAGCGTCACTCCGGGCTCCGACGAGACCATCGAGCGCACCAATTCGGCCAGCCACTCGGCGTCGCGCTCACCCTCGATCACGGCCGCCACGACGCGCCGCAGCGCGCGCGAAAGCACGAGCGCGGCTTCGCGATCCTGAGGCGAGAGGTACGCGTTCCGGCTCGACATCGCCAGCCCGTCGGGCTCGCGAACGATCGGGCAGCCGATCACTTCCACCGGGAGATTCAGGTCGTCGGCCATCCGGGTCACGACCGCGAGCTGCTGCGCATCCTTGCGGCCGAAGAACGCGGCCGCCGGCCCGACGATCGCGAACAGCTTCGCCACCACGGTCGTGACGCCGTCGAAATGGGTCGGGCGCGCCGCGCCGCAAAGGTCGGCGGTCAACTCGGCCACGTGCACCGTCGTGAGCGGCGAACGCGGGTACATCTCCGCGACACTCGGTGTGAAGACGCAATCGACGCCCTCGGCCTCGCACTGGGCCAGGTCGCCGGCCAGGTCACGCGGGTAGGTGTCGAGGTCTTCGTGCGCTCCGAACTGGAGGGGATTCACGAAGATCGTGACGACGACGAAGTCGGTATCGGCCCGGGCGGCCCGCATGAGCGACCGGTGACCCTCGTGCAGAAACCCCATCGTCGGCACGACGCCGACCCGCAGCCCCGCGGCCCGCGCGCGCTCGCAGGTGGCGCGCAGGTCGGCGATCCGATCAACGTGGAGCATGTCGCACCTCGCTCGGTTCCGGCCCTTGCGGGTCCGGACTGGCGGGACGGGAACGTTGTCATGTTAGGCGCGTTCCGGCCGCCGGGCGAATGGATCTCCGCCTAGCTTGGCGCCGTGGTGGACGACCCGACTGCGCTCCCGCCGGTCAGCACGACCGCGATCGGCGTCGCCGCGATCCGAGCGGCGGAGGGCGCGCGGCCCGATGCGCTGTTCGGCGATCCGCTCGCCGACGCGTTCGTGCGCGCCGCGGGGTCGCTGTGGAGCCCGACGACCGTTCCCGAACAGCAGGGTCGGGTTGCCGCGGTGATCACGTGGGTGCGGGTGCGCACTCGCTTCCTCGACGATCTGCTCCTGGATGCGTGCGCGAACGGCTGCCGGCAGGTCGTGATCCTCGGCGCCGGGCTCGACGCCCGCGGGTTCCGACTCGTCTGGCCTCCCGGCGTGCGGCTGTTCGAGCTCGATCTGCACCACATCCTCGAATTCAAAGAGCGCGTCGTCCGCGACGAACGCCGCGAGCCGGCGTGCGAACGGATCGTCGTGCCGACCGATCTCGCCGGCGACTGGACACGCGATCTGGGCGCGGCGGCGTTCGACCCCGCCCGACCGACCACGTGGATCGCCGAAGGCCTGCTCGTGTACCTCGCCGAGGAGACGAGGGAATCTGTGCTCGACGACCTCTCGGCCCGGTCCGCGCCCGGCAGCCGGTTCGGGCTGACGCTGGCCAACGCGGAACGGCGCCCGGAGCCGAGCTCCCCGGCCGGGTCGGTGCCGTCGCGACCGGGCGACTACATGGCGCTGTGGCAGTCGGAACCTCCCGCCGACCCCGAGGCGTGGCTCGGGGCACGCGGTTGGCGGGTCGAGCTGTACGACGCGTACGAACGCGCGCAGCTCTACGGACTACCGACCACACCGACCGAGGCGACCCGACGTCACGCCCGCCTCGTCGACGCGACTCGCGTCTAGTCGTCGTCGAGGTCGGTCGGCTCTCGTGACACGGCGCGCATGTCGCCCAGCAGGCGATCGAGCGCGGTGTCGCGCCGGCCGGCGAGCCGGGCCACCTCGCGCGCGAGCGTCCGGTAGGTGTCGCGCTCACCGGGATCCAACGTCGCGAGGTGTTGCTCGACGGTCGCGAGGTCGCCGCGCGCGACAGGTCCGGTGAGCGCTCGCGCGGGACCAACCGCGAACGCGTCGGCGACCGACGAGCGCACCAGCGGCGCGAACGCTTCGAACGGGACCCCACAGGTCATCGCGAGCCGCTCGACCTGACCGAGCAACGCGACGAAATGGTTCGAGGCCACGACCGCGGTCGCGTGGTACCGGGAACGCTCCGAATCGGCGATCTCGAAGGGACGCATCCCGAGCGCGACTGCGAGCTCGGTCACCTGCGGATCGCCGGCCACCGCCGCCCACGCCCCGCGCAGCCGTTCGATACCCATCGTCGCCGAAGGGAACGACTGCAGCGGGTGCAGCGCGCCGACGCGCACGTCGGGACGCACCTCGAGCATCGATTCGAACACGTCGAGTCCTTTGGAACCGGCGAGGTGGATCACGAGCGCGCCGGACTCGAGGGAAGGAGCAACTGCGTGCGCGGCCGCCGCGATCGCGCGGTCGGGCGTTGCCACGATGACGAGCCTCGCACCGCGACCCGAGTCCGACACCAATGAGGTCGGCGCGTCGAGGCAGGCCGCGGCGGAAGCCGTCGACGGCGCGTCGGGCGCTCGGCCGGCGACCGCGACTGCCCGCCAGCCGAGCTCGAGCAACGCCAGCGTGAGCGTGGTTCCGGCGCGTCCGGGGCCGACGAGCGCGATCGTTTCGTCTGCCGGCGGTCGGTTGCCAGGTTCCAATTCCCGCTCTTCTACGCGACGGGTGGGACCGACAACGTTACCCCCGCGTCGCGCACACCCTCCCACGTGCGATCGGCGTCCACGAGCTCCGGCGCGACGTCGCGCAACGGCGCGAGCACGAAGCCGCGCTCCCACATTCGCGGGTGCGGAATGTCGAGGTCGGCGCTGTGGAACACCGTGTCGTCGACCAGCAGGATGTCGACGTCGAGTGTGCGCGGCCCCCAGCGTTCGGCGCGCTCGCGCGCGGCGAGCTCCTCGATCTGCTGACACTGGTGAAGCAGCTCCTCCTCGGTCAGGTCGGTGTCGATCGCGACCACGGCGTTGAGGAACGCGTCCTGCGGCGGCCCGCCCACCGGCGCGGTCTCGTAGACGCCGGAGACTGCCGCGACGCGCACGCCCGGGACGCGGGCGAGCGCGTCGACTCCGAGCTGGAGATGGGCGAGCCGGTCGCCGAGGTTCGACCCGATCGCGAGGTACGCGCGCCGCGCCGGGTACGCCGGTTCGTCACGCACGTCAGCGCTCGATGCGGACGCCGACGTGATCCACCCGGGCGCGCACCGGCGGCTCCAACTTGCGAACTTCGACCACCACGCCCTGCACCCGGGCATCGGCTCGGCAGATCTCGGCGATGCGCTCGGCCAACCGCTCGAGCAGCTGATAGTGCTCGGTCGCGACCACGCGACTCACCGCGTCGCACAGGGCCCCGTAGTCGACGGTGTCGGCGAGCGCGTCGCTGGCGCCCGCCGCCGCGAGGTCGACGATCAGCTCGATATCGACGCCGAACGGCTGCTCGCGCTGCTGCTCCTCGGGGAGCACGCCGTGCACGCCCATCTCGCGCAGGCCGGAGACAAGAATGCGATCCACCCGACGAACCTACCCGGGTCCCGGTCCCAGCCGATAGAACGGTGACCGCCCGAGCGAACCTTGAGAGCAGGTGCGATGCGGCGAACCAAGATCGTGGCCACGATCGGCCCGGCGACTTCGGAGCCCGACGCGCTGAAGGCGTTGCTCCACGCCGGGGTCGACGTCGTGCGGCTCAACGCCGCGCACGGCACCCCCGACGTGCACGCCGAGCGCGCGGTTGCCACTCGCGCCGCAGCCGCGTCACTCGGAACGACCGTCGGCGTGCTGATCGACCTCCCCGGCCCCAAGCTCCGCACGGGAGTCGTCGCGGGCGACGAAGTCGAGCTCCGCATCGACAGCACCTTCGTGCTGACCGCCGACGCAGTCGAAGGTGACGAGCACCGTGTGTCGACCACCGTGCCCGAGCTCGCACAATGGGTGCGCGTGGGCGACGAAGTGTTCCTCGCCGACGGCGCGATCGTGTTGGTGGTCGAGGCGATCCTCGACGACGACGTCGAGTGCCGCGTCGTGCGCGCCGGAGTGTTGCGATCGCGCAAGGGGATGCACGTTCCGCGTGCCGAGGGTCATGTCGATCCGTTCACCGAGGCCGACGCGATCGCGTTGGAGATGGCGGTGCGCATCAAGGCCGACTTCGTGGGCCTCTCGTTCGTCCGCCGGCCGGAAGACGTGGAAGCCGTGCGCGCCCGGCTCCCCAAGCGCGGCCCGCGTCCGCACCTGATCGCGAAGATCGAGACCGCGGTCGCGCTCGATCACCTCGCCGGAATCGTCGCGACGGCCGACGCGGTGATGGTCGCACGGGGAGACCTCGGCATCCAGGTGCCGGCCCGCCGGGTCCCCCTGATCCAGAAGGAGATCATCCGCTTCTGCAACATGGCCGGGAAGCCGGTGATCACCGCCACCCAGATGCTCGAGTCGATGACGCGCTCGCCGCTGCCGACGCGCGCAGAGGTCAACGACGTCGCGAACGCGGTGCTCGACGGCACCGACGCGCTGATGCTCTCCGAGGAGACGGCGATCGGCCTCTATCCCACCGACACCGTCCGCATGATGGCCGAGGTTGCCGAAGCGGCGGAGGGTTGGCCGAGCACTCGTACCGATCCGGCCGGCGCGGCCGCCGCGAACGACGACGACCGGGTGGCGTGGGCGGTCGCGCACGCCGCGGTGCAAGCCGCCGAAGACCTCGGCGTCGCCGCGATCGTCTGCCCGACGCAGAGCGGCACGACTGCGCGCCGCGTCGCCGCCTTCCGCCCGACGGTCCCGATCGTCGGCATCTCCGACGTGCCCGACGCGCTCGGCCCGCTGACGCTGGTGTGGGGTGTGCGCCCGCTCACGATCGACGCCGAGACGAGCGGCCGGACCCAACTCGACGAAGCCCTCGGCGCAGCACGCGAAGCCGGTTTCGTGCGCTCCGGCGATCTCGTCGCCGTCGTGTCGGCGTCGAAGGGCAAGCGCGCGGGCAGCACCGACACCGTGAGGGTCGTCCGCGCCTGACCCCACCCCCCTCGTACCGGCGTCAGTTTGGCAACCATGGGATGCCATATTGACGCCGGTTCGACGGTGGGGTCAGCGGTGGAGGTGCTCCTCGAGGGTGGTGGCGACGATCTCGCGGCCGACGGAGCCGACGCTGCGACCGGTCAGCTTCTCGACGATCGAGATGGCGTGCGTGCCGCGGTCGACCAGACCGGCGTAGAGCAGGTAGCCGCCCATGACGCCGAGCAGGCGGTCGCCGAACTCCTCGTGGTGTACGAACAGCTTCTCCTGCTGATCGTCGAGCAGCTTCGCGATCGTTGCGTACACCGCCTCGAGCCGGGGCGCGAGCTCGTCGTGCGGGCCGAGCGGAACGTGCACGGAGGCAAGGCCGGCTTCTTCGTAAGCGTGGAGGTTGTGCGGCGAGTCGAGCAACGACACGACATGCGTGAAACCGTGCACCGACAGCCAGATCAACTCCTCCTGGCGCCGGACCTTGCGGTGATTGCGGGCGAAGCCACCGGGACGTTCGCCGGCGCCGAGCCGATCCATGATCACCCAGGTGAAATAGCGCGGCTGGAGCCCTTGCGCCCACCGCCCACGAAGCCCGGAGGTGCTCACGCCGCCATTCCCCGCTGCGTCGCGCGCTCGATGGTGTCGAGCAGCTGCGCCGCGCGCGCCGACGCCGCGACGTCGTGGACGCGCACGGCGGCGGCCCCGTGGGTGAAGCTCCAAACGGTGGCCGCGAGCGTGGCCTCTTCCCGCGCGTCGACCGGCGCGTCACCGAGCACCCGCTTGAACAGCGACTTGCGGGACGCGCCCACGAGCAGCGGAACTTCGACGCGCGCCGCGAGCTCGGGGAGGGCCGCGAGCAAGGTGAAGCTCTGCGGCGCCGTCTTGGCGAACCCGATGCCCGGATCGGCGAGGATCGCTTCGGCGCGCACGCCGGCCGCGAGCGCGGCGTCGACCCGCGCGCGCAGCTCGTCGGCGACGTCGCGCACGACGTCGTCGTAATTCGTCTCCTCGATCATCGTGCGCGGCGTGCCGCGCGTGTGCATCACGACCAGCATCACGCCCGCGTCGGCGACGACACGCAGCATGTCGGAGTCGCCGACACCGCCGGAGACGTCGTTGACCATCGACGCGCCCGCTTCGAGCGCGGCCGCGGCCACGCCGGCCTTCGTCGTGTCGATGCTCACCGGCACCGAGGTGCGCGCGACGAGCCCGGCGACGACCGGTTGCGTGCGGCGCAACTCCTCATCGGCGTCGACCGGCGTCGCGCCCGGTCGGGTCGACTCGCCGCCGACGTCGAGCACCGCCGCGCCCGCGTCGGCCAACGCGAGGCCGTGCGCGATCGCCTGCTCCGCGTCGCCGAAGCGACCGCCGTCGGAGAAGGAATCGGGTGTGACGTTCACGACGCCCATGAGCGCACGCCGGGGCAGATCGGCGACGGTGCGTAGTGTCACCGCCGCAGACTAGCGAACGCCTCCCCGCGTCCGTCCCGGGTTCTGGCGGATCAAATGCGACATATCCGCCCTCATCCCGACCGACCGGAGCGGTGTCTCAGATCCGTCCTCCGAGGGGGCCGAGCAGTGACATCACCTCGGCGCGGGTCGCCGGATTCTCCTTGAACAGCCCGCGCACGGCCGACGTGACCGTGAGGGTTCCCGGCTTCCGTACGCCGCGCATCGACATGCACAAGTGCTCGGCCTCGATCATCACGAACGCGCCTCTGGGCGCGAGCGCGCCCACGATCGCGTCGGCGATCTGCGTCGTCAGCCGCTCCTGCACCTGCGGACGCTTGGCGAAGCCGTCGACGAGCCGCGCCAACTTCGACAGGCCCGTGATGCGTCCGTCGTCTCCGGGGATGTACGCGACGTGCGCGCGCCCGTGGAACGGGATCAGATGGTGCTCGCAGATGCTGTACAGCGCGATGTCGCGCACGAGCACCATCTCGTCGTGGTCGGCTTCGAAGGTGACGACGAGATGACGGGCCGGATCCTCGGTGAGGCCGGCGCAGATCTCCGCGTACATCTCGGCGACCCGCGCCGGCGTGCGCAGCAAACCGTCGCGGTCCGGATCCTCGCCGATCGCGAACAGGATCTCGCGCACGGCCTTCTCGATGCGTTCGTGGTCGACCGGACCGACCACACCCGGCACCGAGCGCGGCGGATTGGCTTCGGTCATGGGAACCTCTCTGTTATCGGCCGCTCAGTCGGGGGGAAGCGCGCCGGCGTACTCGGCGATGTACGGCAGGTTGCGGTACCGCTCGCCGACGTCGAGGCCGTAGCCGATCACGAACCGGTCGGGGATCGTGAATCCGACGTACTTGAGGTCGGGATCGACGCGCTGCAGCCCTTCCTTGACCAGGAGCGCGCACACCTCGAGCGATGCCGGATTGCGTGCACGCAGATTCTTGCGGAGGTATGCGAGCGTGAGGCCGGAGTCGACGATGTCCTCGACGATCAACACGTGCCGGTCGCTGAGATCGATGTCGAGATCCTTCATGATCCGCACGACGCCGCTCGTGCGGGTCGCGGAGCCGTACGACGACACCGCCATGAAATCGAACTCGACCGGGAGGTCGATCGCGCGGGCGAGATCGGCCATGAACATGAACGCACCCTTGAGGATGCCGACGAGGAGCGGCGGGTTCGCGGCGTAATCGGAGGTGAGATCCTTGCCCAGCTCGCGGATGCGCTGCTGGAGCTCGAGCTCCTCGACGACGATGCGACCGATGTTCGGGTCGTTCATTCGGGATCAGGACGTTTCATTCGGCTCGACACTCATCCACAGGTACCGCCGGGTGCGCGAGGTCACGCGTACGCGATCGTCGATACGGTAACCGACGACCCAGATCGCGGAGTCCGCCGGGAGCGCGGCGGCGGCGCCGGCGGACACGATCGGCGCCCGGGCCCGGCGCCCCGCCAGCACGCCCGCTTCCACGAGCGCGTCGCGGACGAGCTTCGAGCCGCCCCGTCCGAGCGGCCGGAATCGCTCGCCGGCACGCGCGACCCTCATGGTCGCGGCCGCACCGACCAGATCGGCGTCGGCCACGGCCCGGGTCCGGCCGTCGGGCCACGCGACGGGCGGCGACTCCTCGATCCACGTGTCGACCACGATCGGCCCGACGCAGGCGCGGCCCGGGATCTCCAGCACCACGGGCGGCACGTCGGTTCCGAGGTCACCCGCGGTCAACAGGTGCAGGCGCGCACCGACCCGTTCGACGCGACGCCCACCCGGGAGCTCGACCGCTCGCCGCTCGCCGCGCGCGACGGCGAGCACGGCATCGACAGTCGCGGAAGCCGGCGGGGGCGCGCCGAGCCACCGGCGAATCACCCGACGCGCGAGCGCGAGCGGCAGCGCACACAGCGCGAGCGCGTCATCCGGGTCGTGCCGGGCGGCCATCGCCTCGAGCAACTCGTCGTCTTCGCGGAGCACGTCGGCCTGCCGCGCCAGCATCACGGCCAGGTCGCGCTGCGTGCCGCGAACGAGCTGCGGGATCACCTCGCGACGCAACCACACCCGGCGGTGGTGGAGCTCGTCGTTCATCGGGTCGTGCACCGGGACCCAGCGCAGGCGCGCGCAGAGCTCGAGCGTGTCGGCGCGCCGCAGCCCGAGCAGTGGGCGCCGGATCCGGCCGCGTATGCCCGGCATTCCCGAGAGACCGGTGGTCCCGCTCCCCCGCAACATCGCCAGCAACACCGTCTCCGCCTGGTCGTCGAGCGTGTGGCCGATCAGGATCGCAACTGCGTTCGCATCGTCGGCTGCCCGCCCGAGCGCCGCATACCGCACGTCGCGGGCACGCGCCTCGACGTTGGCGCTCCCGTCCACCTCGACGCGCACGACGCGGAAGCCGGCACCGACTTCGGCCGCGGCCTTGCGCACGACGTCGGCGTCGTGATCGGTGTCGTCACGCAGCCCGTGATCGACATAGACCGCGGTGACGTCGAGATCGCGTGCGCACACGAGCGCGAGCAATGCGAGAGAGTCGGCACCACCCGAGCAACCGACGACCACCGGGGTACGCGGCGCGAGGTCGTCGATGTTGCGCAGACGCGCCGACCACGGCGCGACCGGAAGACCGCCGGCGGTCACGGTGGCGCCGAACGCAGGAGCTCGCCGCTGCCGACGAACTTGAGGAGCTCGCCGGTGTCGCGCACGCCGAGCCGGTGCACGATGCGGCGGAGGCCGGCGTACACGTTGCCGCGACTCGTGCCGAGCCGCGCGGCGGTCGCGGTGACGCCACCTTCGGCCTCGAGGAGATACAACAATCCGCGCTGCTTGGTCGTGAGGGTCGCGAGCTTGAGACGCGCGTCGGCGATCGGGTCGGGCTCGGGTGCGCGCAGCGGCTTGTGCTCCAGCCGGGTGAGGTGCACCAGACGGGGCCGCACGTTGTCGTCGGACGCACCACCGCGGGCCTCGATGCGTGCGAGCACGGCGAGCGCGCGCTGGCGGGCCATACGGCGCTGCTCCGACGGCGCCGGCGCGTCGGCGGCGAGCACCGCGTCGAGGGTCGACACGAGCGCGGCGGGTTCCACCGGCTCGGCCAGGCAGCGCACCGCGCCCTCGATCGCGGCCCGGAGCCCGTCTTCGAGCGCGCCTTCGTTGACGACGGCCACCACGGGCACCGTCGACAGCTGCGGTGCGGCGCGCCGCAGGGCCTCGAGCAGGTTCCACGCCCGGGGCTCACCGGCGGTCGCGCGCACGAGGAACACGTCGGGAGGAGACGCCGGCAGCCGAACGGCGGGAGCGTCGTCGGGCGGCGAGACCACGATGCGGTAGCCGGCCGTCTCGAGCGCGACCCGCCACTCCTCCACGCGCTCGCGCGGCTCGTCGATCACGAGCAGGCTGGGCATGGGGCTCCCGCGATCGACAATCCTCAGCGACCGGCCGCGTGCAGCTTCTGAACCCTCGACAACCACGCACCCGGGTCTTCGAGCTCGGCCAGCACCGGGAGGTTCTCGGGCCCGATCCACGCGTGGTCGATCGCACGCGGCCCGCCGATGTCGAGCACGCCCCGCACGAACTTCTCGCCCACTTCGTACTGCCGCATCTTCTGCTCGAGGCCGAGCAGCTTCTGCACCTGTTGGCCGATGCCGCTCGTCTGACGACGTTGGTGCAGCACGCGCGCCATGCGCTCTTCGCCGGCGACGTGGCGGCGGCCGAGGTCGGTCATCACGACGTTGCCGTGACCCTCGAGCAACGACATGAGCGCCTGCACCTGCCCGAGCACGCCGCGCTGCTCGGGAGTGGAGATGAGCGCGACGAGCCCGCCCTCGTCGAGCGGGTTCTGGCCGCGGCGAATCGCCTCGACCGCGTTCGAGAGCGCGCGCGCCAGCGTGCGCGGATCGGGGTCGACGAGCTCGAACACCTGTTGCACGAGCGAGATGAAGTACTCACGCATCCAGGGCACGCCTACGAACTGGGCGCGGTGCGTGACCTCGTGGATCGCGATCCACAGCCGGAAGTCGCGCGGCCGGAACGCGAATCGCTTCTCCAGGCCGAGCACGTTCGCGCCCACGTAATAGACGGCCTCACCGCGGTCGTCGGGAACGAGCAGGTCGTACTGGCCGAGCACGCGTTGCGCGACGTATCCCAGCAACGCTCCCATCTCGGTCGCGGCGATCCGGCGGCCGATCGGCGCGAACGGGTTGTGTGCCATCTTCTCGCCGAAGCGTTGCATCAGCGGGTCGAGCAGATTGCGCATCGACGCAAGATTGGAGTCGACCCACTCCCGACGATCGAGCACCACCGCGCGGACGTGTCCGGGCGGGTGCAGTCCGGTGTGCTCGGCGACCAACTCCTCGGCGACGACCGTCAGCGCGCCGAAATCGGCGTCGAGCGAGGCGCCGAGATATGACGACACGAGCGGATCACGTCCCGCGACGATGCGCGCGACTGTTCGCGCGGTACCCCAGTCGACCGGGTCGGGTCCCCGGACCGATGATGCGGGCTCAGTCACTACGCGGGCGACCCTTGGTCTCGAGTCGCCCGATCTTCATCCAGTACCCGACGGACAGCTTGATCAGCAGCCCACCGAGGCCGACCATGAGCAGCGGGGCGATCCAGTAGAACCAGAAGTAGCCGCCGGTGTGATCGAAGAGCACGCCGAGGCCCATCGCCAGCCCGGCCAATGCGATGATCACGCCGATCATGAGCATCATGATCTCCGACGGTCGCACAGTTCCTCCTCCACGCTCACGACGACGAGGCATCATCGTAGAAGGCGTCATGGTAGAAGGCGCGGCGCCGGTTCCGGATACCGGGCGGCCGCCCGGGCGCTCAGTCCTCGGTCGAAACGATCCCGAGCGCCTCGGCGATCCGCTGGCGAAGCGATGCCGGGACCTCTTCCCGGCACTTGGACACGACGATCCGGCGCAACTCGACCTCGAACACGAAGCCGTTGGCGCAGGGCGGGCACTCGTCGAGATGGCGGGTGATGGCTCTCCGCCTCCAGACGGTCAACTCACCGTCGAGGTACTCGTAGACGCGGAGGAGGGCGTCGTCACAGTCCATGGGGCTCGTGTCCGGTCGGCCAACAGTCCATCGGCTTGTGCTATCCCCCTGTGGAGGTCTCGACACGCGGACGGAGGTTGTTCTCCGTGGCGTAGTCCCACAACAGCTTCTGGAGCTGCCTTCTTCCGCGATGGATGCGACTCATCACGGTTCCGATGGGAATATCGAGGATCTCGGCGATCTCTTTATACGAGAAACCCTCGATGTCCGCCAGTATCACCGCCATCCGGAACTGCTCGGGTATCGACTCGAGCGCCTGCTTGACCTCGGCATCGGGCATCGCCTCGAGCGCCTCGGTCTCCGCGGTGCGCTCGGCGTCGGCGGCCTCGATCCCCCCCAGCCGCCGGAAGATGTAGAAGTCTTCGACGTCGTCGAGGTCGACCTGGTCGGGCCGGCGTTTCTTCGCCCGGTACTGGTTGATGAAGGTGTTCGTGAGGATGCGGTAGAGCCACGCCTTCAGGTTGGTGCCCTCTCGGAATCCCCCGAACCCGCGGTACGCGCGGAGATACGTCTCCTGCACGAGGTCCTCGGCATCAGAGGGGTTCCGTGTCATTCGGAGCGCGGCCGCGTACAGCGCCGACATGTACGGCGAAGTCAGCTCCTCGAATGTCGACTGGTCCGCCACGAGACTCAGGCTACCTTCCTTACTGCGGGCTGCGACCTCCGGCCCTCCATCACGGGTGAAACTGCATCGCCCACCGTCCGGGCCTCCGGATCTGCGCCCAGCTACGCGTCGAACACCAGGATCTCGCCGCTGTAGCAGGCCACCCACAGCCGTCGTGTCGATGGCTCGAAGGTGATCCCGATCGGATGCGACGGCACCGCGATCGTCTGCACGATGCTCATGTCGGACGCCCGCAGCTTCGTGATGCTGTTCGACTCGTAGTTCACGACGTACAGCGCGGTGCCGTCGGGCGAGATCGTCATGCTTCGGGGTTGCTCTCCGGTCGCGACGCGCGCGATCACGGCTCCGGTCGCCGTGTCGAGCTTCACGACCCTGCTGTCGCCGTTGAGCGTTACGTAGAGGTAGCGGCCGGTCGGGTCGAGCACGACATGGCGGGGCGAGAGGCCGACACCCTGATACCACGACAGCGCGAACGTTCGGAGATCAACGCGCGCAACCTCGGTCGAGCCCATCACCGCGATGTACGCGACGGTCGACGCCTTGTTCACCGCGATCCCGCGCGGATCGGTGCCGAGATGGATCCGCTTGACCTCCTTGAACGTCGCGCGGTCGATGACGCTCAAGTCGAACGAACACCAGTTGGTCACGAGGATGTAGCGATTGTCGGGAGTCACCGCGATGTACTTCGGAACCATCCCGACCTGCGTCACACCGGTGATCGCCAACGTCTTCAGCGCGACGCGGTAGACGAAGCTCGGTGACAGGCCACCCGGGCCACTGCAGTCGTCGCTGCCCTCCGGGCCGAAGTCGACGCCGTACATCGAGTAGTTCGTGACGTAGAAGAACCGGTGATCGGGACTGACCGCTCCTTCCACCGGCGCGCCGCGCGAGAGCCCGGCGTGACCCGGATATCCGAAGCTCGCGAGGTCGACGCTGTCGGGGATGGTCTTCACGAGCGCGCCCGCGTCGTTGTACACGGTCATCGTGTGGCGATACATCATGTTCTGCGCGAACACGAGACCGGCACCGGTCGCGTCGACCGACTTGGGCGAGATCTCACCCGTGATGCGATCGACGAGACGCAACGGACGGTCGACCGCGGGCGAGCCCGGCACGGTCGAGGTGGTGGGCGCGTTCGAAGTTGTCGGTGGAGCGGGCTTGCGCGCGGTCGTGGCCGGGGCGCTCGCCGGCGGAACAGTGACCGACGGCCGCGGCGTCGCGGCCGAGGCGCTCGGTGACGTCGACGAGTGACGGTCGTACGCCAGGAACACGATCGCGACGATCACCGCCAGTGTGAGGGCGACGGCGCTCACTTGTCGTTGCTGGCGCGTGTTCACACCCAGATTGTCGCCTACTCGCGGCGCCGGTCAGCGGCTCACCGGCGCGACCGAGGGCCGGGCGCCGTCGTGCAACCCGGCGATCACCGTTGGGATCTCACTGCCGGGGACGGGCTCCGAGAACAGGAATCCCTGCACCCTCTCGCACCCGAACTGCTCCAGCAACGCCAGTTGGTCGGCGTGCTCGACACCCTCCGCGATCGACGTCAGGTTCAGCGCGCGGCCCAGGTCGATGACGCTGCGCACCATCGCCGCTCCGGCCGAGTCCTGGGTCAACCGGTCGATGAACGACTTGTCGATCTTGATCACGTCGACCGGAAGGTTCCGTAGGTAACTGAGCGAGGAGTAGCCCGTCCCGAAGTCGTCGACGGCGAGGCGCAAACCGAGCGCCTTCAGCTCGGCGAGCCGCGCGATCGCGGTGTCGAAGTTCTCCATCACCGCGCTCTCCGTCACCTCGAGCACGAGACAAGCCGGCGGCAGGCCGGAATCGCGGAGTCCCTTCGTGACTTCGTCGGCGAGACCGCCACTCTGGAGTTGGCGGGTCGACAGATTCACGCTGACGTAGAAGTCGGGACCGAGCACTCCCGCCTCCCGCCATACCTCCACC